>JASJDB010000045.1 GCA_030065315.1 Xenococcaceae cyanobacterium MO_167.B52
CTCACGCGGTATTGCTCCGTCAGGCTTTCGCCCATTGCGGAAAATTCCCCACTGCTGCCTCCCGTAGGAGTCTGGGCCGTGTCTCAGTCCCAGTGTGGCTGCTCATCCTCTCAGACCAGCTACCGATCGCCGCCTTGGTAAGCCTTTACCCCACCAACTAGCTAATCGGACGCGAGCTCCTCTCTTGACGATAAATCTTTGACCTTGCGGCTCATTGGGTATTAGCAGTCGTTTCCAACTGTTGTCCCCATTCAAGAGGCAGATTCTCACGCGTTACTCACCCGTCCGCCACTAATTCCGAAGAATTCGTTCGACTTGCATGTGTTAAGCATACCGCCAGCGTTCATCCTGAGCCAGGATCAAACTCTCCATTGTAACTTTTGACTCAGATTAACTAATCTTTACTTAAGCTTCATCAAAAGCGGTTAAGTTATCCTCATTGACTGTGGATTTTGTATATTTTGTGATTATTTTTAGACCAGGTACATCTAGGTTATTGATGTGTTCAAACTATTGATTTGTCTAGGTTCTGGGCGTTTTGGTTGGGATGGTTGTCTCAACCGCGCATTTACCAATATATGTCCTTTCTCCTTCTATGTCAACCCCCTTTTTTGAAAAAATTTTAGACTTGGCAACTCCGTTAAATATTTTGGAAAATATAGACGGTAAAAAATGGTTTTAAGCCTATTGATTTAAAGCTATTTATTGAATATGCTCCAGTAAAGTAATAATTAGGCTTTATTTTCCGTTCAAAATCGAAGTTCGTATTCTACTACAGTTCTAGTGTCATCTTGGAAATTCGTTGAACCTCGTAGGACAAAATTTTGATCAAAGCGGTAACGGACGCCAAATTGAGTAGGAACGTCACCGATGTTTAAGATTTGGAGGACAGAGAAAGAAAATTTATCTGTAATATCAAAAGCAATTTCCCCTGCAAGAGCATCAAGTCTACGGTCTGGGTTATTTTCATCTCTTGATAATTGAGCAGGAAATAGGCGAATTTCTCCGAAAGGAATAAGATTAGTAAATTGAGCATTCAGACTACCAAAAAGAGCGGATGCTAATCCTAGGGTGCCACTACCACTCCCTATAGTATTGAAAAAGTTACCTCCTAATAATGCCAGTATTTCTGGTTGACTGCGGGGTGGACTACTGGTGAGTTGGATGCTATTGGTGATTTGACTGGCTAAACCACGAACTTCTGCGGAAATGTCTACAGTATCTAGAGTACCGATTTGGCTGGCTCTGATATCTGGAATTTCTGTAGATGTGGGGTCTTGCAGGATAAGATTGCGAGAATTTTCAATAGCTGAACCAACTAGGGTGACTTCTAAATAGGGGTCTAGTATATTATTGCGAGTAAAGCGAGCTGTGTTATTTTCACCTCTGGCTAAATTTAGTTGAGTAGTGAATAGGTTAAGCTGTCCTTTTTCTAGTCTGATTGTACCTTCAGGAATGGGAAATAAGAATGTACCTCCTAAGTCGAGAGTACCTGTAGCAAGAAAAGTAAAAATGGGAGGCTGACTAATAAAGATATTATTACCTAACTGTAGTTTCAAATTTTTATATTCTGTGACGGCAGAAATTCCTGTTGTGTTTGGTATTGTGACGTTCTGTGCCGTGGTGGTGTTATTTAGGACTACTGTGCCATTGGATAGAATGATATTTCCTGTGATATCTGGCTCTAGAGTTGTTCCCAAAATTGAAATTTGTCCTGCTACTTCGCCTCTATAAAGTTCTTTGAGATCGACTGTGAGATTTTCTAGATTAATGGTTAGGGGATTATCTTGCGGGGTGGGGCGACTGAGGGGAATTGTTCCGAGGGCAGAAATTTCTCCATTGCCAAATTTACCAGTAACGCTCTGTACGGAAATGCGATCAAAGTTAAAGTCAATATTACCTTCTACTTCTGTGAGATACTGATTCGGAAGACTCTTAAGGGCAATTTTTCCCTGATTGATAGTTGCGCTTCCTCTCGCAATTAGATTACGGGGTTGATTGTTGGCTTGGTCATAACTACCATCAATATCTAAGACAATTTCTCCTGCTCCATCTATCCAATTTACTTCTCCTTGAGACAAGATGTTAAGTAGAGTAAGTCCACGATTTTTGACGTTGAGGGAAATTTTCAGCAGATCGGTTTCAGGTTTAGTATCAGCAAAAGGAAGTTCGTAAGGAATGCTAGCTTCGAGGGTTACAGGATCGGCATTTTCTGCTACTATGCTACTGCCAAAGAAGTTTAATCGAGCATTACTATAATTGAAACTCCCCTGGGTTGATTCAATCAAAGTATCGTTGAGGGTTGTATCTCTAATCGTGATTTCTCCTAAAACATCAGGATTGCTTTGTTTTCCTGAAATGGTTGCTTCTGCCTCAATAATTCCTCCGAAAGCAATTTCTTTGGGTAAAGTGACAAATCTCTTGATCAGAGAAATGGGAATTTCTTTAAAAGTTAATTTTCCTAAGAGAGTTTCTCCTCCAGCACTACCAGATATGATTACTTTGGGATTTAAAGCTGTTTCGGGATTGGAAGGAGTTGCGGTTTCTGGGAGGTTGTTAGGTAGAGGTTGGGGTAAATCAATAACTATAGGAAGTATAGTTAAGATACCTTCCCTATAATCTCCTTTGAAGATGATTTGTTCGGCAATTAGGTTCTTTTCTGGATTGTCTTCGGGTTTAGTTTTCCCCCATCGCCATTTTTTTCCCTGAAATTGGAAGTCTGCATCTAAGCCTTGATTGAGAGAACCTGATACAGCAACTTTGCCAGCAAAATTTCCCTTTAATTCTCTTAATTCTGGTAATCGCAGGTCTTTTTGCTGTTCTTGTTCTTTCTGATTAATCCAAGCTTGAATTGCTGCTAATTTTTGTAGTTGTTGCCAAATTGCTGTATCCTCAGCATTTAAGGCAAATAGAGGATTGGAATTTGAGGAAGACTGGGGATAAAGGTCTTGGGATTTTCCATATTTGCGATCGCCTAATGGCTTGCCAAAGTCGCTTAATTCAAAGATTTCTAAGGCAATTAAGATATTTTGTATTTCTCCTTCTTCTACTGACAATTCACCATCCATCTGAATATCATCATCTTTTTGACTTAAGCTACCTTGGAATTGATATTTACTCATTCCCTGTTGAAACTTGACATCATCTAAGGCGAGATAACCTTCCCCATACTGAAAGTTACCCACAATTTGATTTCCTTGGATTTTCCCTAGGATGGGGGAGATGACAACTACATTTTTCCCAGAGGTATTTAAGTTATATAGGTTAGTAGTAAAATCCCCTGATAATTTACCTGCCAGAGGTTGGGCTGCTAATTTGGGTGGTATTTGTAGGTCTGGGGTTTTAATAGCGATGGTTTTGAGCAATTCTAGGGGAATATCTTGGACTTCCATCTGGACAATTTCCTGTCTTCCTATTCCTGTAACTAAAAAATCATTATTGGCGAAAGTGAAAGATTGAGGCAGAAAATCTTGATCCAGATTTAAAGAAATTTCGTGTCCCCTTTGTCTCTCAGTACCTCTTGTCTCCCCATCACTTAACGCCAAATTAACTCCCGAACCAGGAGTAACTCTGACTGTACCTTGTAAATTATTAAAAGCAATATTTTCTAGGAAAAAGTTCCTTAGATTAATATTGCCATCAATATCCATTGCAGAAGGAATACCAGATATTTTACCTGTAAAATCGACCTTGCCACTGCGTTCTAAGTTTATTGCCCAACTTGGTAGGTTAATCTTAAGTCTGTTAAGATCGATGGCGTTAGCTCGAATGACATTAAATCTAAAGTCCTTTACCGCAGCTAATTTATTAGGAATATTCGTAAAAAAGTTATTTGCTAGTTCAATATAACCAGTAGCATTTAAGCTATTCCCGTTAGCCTGTAAAATATCTAATCTACTGCCATTCCAGACAATATTGGCAGTAAAAGCTTGATCTATTAGATCGATACCTTTGCTAAAACTGACATAACCTTTGGCATTTACGGCTGTAGGATCGAGCTGATCGATTTTTCCTGTGGCGGTTAATTCTCCTCCTAAATTTCCTTCCAGGATAAGATCTTCAGAATTGGGATCGGCAAACAAACTTAAATCTACCCCTTCAGGGATAATCTGAGTGACAAAATTGCCCTCTTTGATGTTCAAATTATTAGCAGTAAATACGCCCTCTGGCAGAGTTAAACTGCCGTTTCCTTGGGCAATAATTCCTTCAGGAGTGATATTATCAATAGTGCCTGAAAGATTAAACTGACCATTAACTAGTCCAGCAAACTGATCAGGAGTAGTGGAGCTTAACTGTTTTAATTCTAAGTTTTTGGCGATCGCATTTGTCTGCCAATCTTTACCAGCAACTACTAATTCTGCTACTGTAACTTGCCCGTTGGCTACTACTAAATCCCCTTTTCCAGTAATAGTATTATCTTCGACAATCTTTCCTGTTAGATAAAAATCTCCACCCACATTATCATTAAATTCCGTTGGTATTTCGGGGAAAAGCTGCCGTAATTGGATATTGCTAGTGATAAAGTCTCCCTGCCAAATGCCCTGACTGACTCTAATATCAGGGGAATAGATTACCCCGCCAACTGTATTTAAAGTGGCATTTCCTGAAACTACTACAGTATTAAACTTAGGATCGTTGATCTCTCCTGAAGCTTTAAATGTTCCATCTACTAAAGCTTTGCCAATGGTAGGAGTAGTCCCTTTGCCAAAAGGCAGACTATCAAATTCTACATCATTGGCTTGAATTTGCGATCGCCATATTCCATCTCGATAGTTAAGATTTTCTATTGCAACTATACCGTTACCCAGAGAGAAATTGGCAACTCCATCGACAATATGAAAAGTCTGCTTTAGGTCAGTTGCTTGGAAAGATAAAGCTCCTCTTCCCGATACTAACCCTAACTCAATTGGTAACTTAGTGTTATATTTTTCGGCAATTTTATTCCCAGGAAGATTACGACCCCGTACATCAAAATATACATTTTGATTATCATCTAATTGGATAGTGCCGTTGCCACTGATTATGCCTCCCATAGTAGGTTGGCTGGAAAAATTGCGGACAAAAAGAGTACTGCCGATTAATTCCAAATTTCCTTGAACTTGGTTAAAATCTAGCTGGTCGATCCTAGTGGGAGTGGTATTTTCTACTGCGATTTGAACGACAGGATTATCTAAAATACCTTTAACAGCAATATCACTTTTCACCTCTCCCTGCAACGGAACAGGAGTAGGAGTTAATTCTAGGGCAGAAAATACTTTATTGACATCTATTGGTTCACTTTTAGCAGATATATTGTACTTTCCTGCTCCTGAAATATCTAAAGAACCATTGGCAATTCCTTTTACTTCTCCAAAAAGACTCCTAACTTGATCTAAGGTAATTTCTGAATCCTGAAAATGCAGCTTGCCATTACTATTACTAAAAGGTTTTGGTAAACCAGGAATTTGCAGAGCCACATCATTGATCTCGGCTGTTCCGTATAATTTGGGAAGGGGAGCATTGTCCAGTTTCACCCGAATTGTGGCATCAATCGTACCTTCATCTAAACTTAAGGGTAAACCCAACAGATTATCTAAAGCTTTGGGTGCTAATTTTTGAGCATCAATATCAATATCTATAACTTTTGCGATCGCTTTTCCTGTAAGATTGAGTTTTCCTCCCTGATCTAGATTTCCTGTTGCGTCGAATTGAATTATTTTGCCATCTTCTAGGAAACGCACAATTCCCTCGTTAAATTCTCCCTTTACAGGGGGATTGAGTTCTTTAGTTAGATTTTTTTTACGAGCTACTAAAGTAATATCCGCTTCTTGTAGTTGTATGGTTTCTACATCTACCTTAATTCCTGTACCGTCTTTTTCACCTGTCCCAAAATCTGTTGGTGTCCACAATCCCGTTTTATCCTGCTCAATATAAACATCTGGTTGAATCAGAATAATGTCTAAAGGTAAAGTTTTCTTAAATAATAGAGGTAACAAATTAAATTTTACCTTTACTGTTTCTACCACCGCATGATCAGGGTTATCCTGAGTAGGAGGAAGTTTGCTTTTTCCTACCCGAGCGGACGTAAGAGATACACTTTGTAATTTACCAATACTCAGTGGACGACGAAGGTATTTTCCTGCTTCAGTTTCTACTAGAGGTAACAATTTTTTCTCAATCAAGTACCATCCTACAACCGTACCAATACCCAGGGTACTGAGTAAAAGAAGAATTGCAATCACAATCCATTTGCGTCTCTTTGAGGGCGGTTGATCTAAAGATAAATCTTCGTTCTCTATTGATTTGTTATCTCGATCTCGATCATTGGATGATTGATTCATATTTTGTTCACAAGACTAACAAGTTAATCTAGTTAGTAGGAGTGTAAAAAGCAGCAATATAAACTAAAATAACTTACCAAGTTTATGAGCGAAAAAAACTTTGACGTAACTAAACCTAATACAGACTCCTCGAAAAAAAAAGCCACACCTTTAACCTGTATCTTCGCTTCAACTGTTTCTGGAGCAATCGCGATCGCGATCTATTTTCTAATGTCTTCTATTATAGAAACTTATAGCGATAAACCAGTGGTATCAGATAATATTTTCGTACTCAAAATTACTATTGCAGTCAGAACTCTAGTGATTGGAGTTGCTGCTTTGGGGACAGGGGTATTCGGGTTAGTAGCATTAGGCTTGTTTCTATTGGGTATTCAAATCGCGATTAAAGATATTCGGGCAATGATGAGTTAGTATTACTGTAATAATACGGCAGTAGAACATGATTGCCGAGTTCGGCATCACCCACCATCATAAACGCCTGGGGACTCCCAGGCGACGCGGACTTGTAAAACGACGGAGCAAAGCGAGACTTTGTCAAATTGTACCTGTCGGAAAGACACTTTCTTCTTGGGTTGATGGGGCTAATTGTGTTACTGCTAAAAATTTATCTGTTACGATATTGCGAAAAGTAGTCATATCGTTTTGCCAGAAGCCAAGGGCTTTAATTAGTTTTTGTAGCTTATCTTCAGAAGATTCACTATTGCCCAAGCCGTAGTTAAAATTACCCGAAAATAAAACAGCAAACATGACAGGCTGTTGAGGTTGCTGTATTTTGGCTTCTGCGATGGTAAGATTAAGCTGGCAACGGTCTAAGAGATACATCAAGTTTAATCCTGCTTGTAATGGAGCTTTGCCAATTTCTTTCCAAGAACCAGAACCTAAAAGAGAACCTGTAATATAGTTACGGGCAGCTTGGGGATTACCAGGAAAAGGAAGCAAGATTTTAGGATTAAAACTCAGTCCAATGTAGTCGGCATGGGGGAGTTTTTTAGCGTACTCAACAGCAATCTTGGGAATGGTAATTTCATCAAATTTTTTCTTGCTGGCAGATTCATTAAAAGTAATACTACGAGGTTGAGCATTAATACTAATACCATTCTTGAAATTTAGTTGAGCCATTGCAGGATTGAGAACTGGTTGCTGTGCCAACTCCCAATCTTTGGGGATAATTCCGCTAAATTTCAAAAAATCCTGACTAACCATAGTAGGAGATAAGTCTTGGGCTGCAATGGTAATTCCCACTTCTTCAATAAATTGAACTCCATTGAAAGATGACTTATTAGCTTGTAAATTAGATAAGTTCATAAAGACTATTAAGTGACGGCTCTATCTATATGGTTATAAATTTCCCAAATTGGGCGTTGAATTTACGATCCCAGAAGAAAGCATTTGGGCTTTCCCCAAGATTGCTAAGGAGCTAATAGTTGAGGTGTTTGCCCAGCTAAGGGATTGGCTCGCAAAATTTTGATAGCTTGGGCATATTGAGGATCTCCACTAGTTCCTAAAAGATCAGGATTGACAGCAAGCTCCATTTGCTTTTGGGTAGAGATATTGATCTGAATATCTGGTGCGATGCCTTTGCGGTTGATATCCATACCACTGGGAGGATAATAACGAGCTATAGTTACAGCTAGACCTGAACCATCAGAAAGGGAATGAACCGATTGCACAGTCCCTTTGCCATAGGTACGAGTTCCCACGATAGTAGCCCGCTTATTTTCTTTTAAAGCACCTGCTAAAATTTCGCTAGCACTGGCAGAGTAGCGATTGACAAGTATTACTAAGGGTAAATCGGTTAAGGCTTTACCATTAGCAGCAAATTTCTGATTTCCTCCTTTACGGTCAATGGTAGAAACAATTGCTCCTTTTTCCATCCACATTCGAGCTATTTCAACGCTAGAAAATAGTAATCCTCCTGGATTACCTCGTAAATCTAACACAAATCCTTGAACATCGCGATCGCTTAAATCTGCGATCGCTTTTTGCATCTGTTCTGCTGCGTGGGAACTAAACTCATCTAACTTGATATAACCTACGTTTAATTTTCCTTCTTGTTTTAGAGTATAGGCTACGGAAGGTAATTCAATTTGCGCTCTAACTAAAGTTATGTCAAAAACATCTTTATCAGCACGAGAGATTTTAAGTTCGACTTCTGTACCTACTTCTCCTTTGATCTCTGTTGAAGCTTGTTCAATGCTCATCAGAGATGTAGGCTTATCATTAATCCGTAAAATTTTGTCTCCCGCCTTAATCCCAGCTTCAGCTGCTGGAGAATTTTCCAGTGGTTCAACCACAGTTAACTGACTAGTAGAGTCGTCAATAGTTAGACGAATCCCAATTCCTGACAATTCTCCCGTAGTTTGACTAGTGAGTTCTTCAAATTCCTCAGGTTCTAGAAATCTCGTATAAGGGTCACCCAAATCTTCAAGAGATTGGCGAATTGCCTGATAAGCTTGCTGTTGATTGGTATATTTTCTTTCTAATAACTTGTATCTTTGTTCTAACCAGTTGACTTGATTAAATTTTTGATCGACAAACTCATTATTAACAATTTGCCAGACTTCATCAACTAAGGCTTTGGGACTATCTTCCCAGGCTGCTTTGGTTGAAGTGTCGGGGTAAGCAACCAAAATCGAAGTTGCAACTAATAGAGCAACATATTTAGCTCTTTGTAATCCCCGGACAATATGGCTTTTAGGATTTTGACTCATAAAAAAACGTTCAGGATGGAACAAAAATTAATTTAGGAAGGAGAATTGAGGAAAGGGGAATATAAATATCTATGGTAGTCCTTATCTCTTTCAATAGTAATCCCTACAGATAAAAATTTCGGTAAAAGTTGCATCAAAACTACTCATCATTCATCAGACCAGATACTATAAAATCCAGCAAGATTTGCCGATGAATATCCCCTAATAGTCTTGATTCTTGGGCTTTATCAGAATAGCAAATTCCTTTGATAATTTCTTCTGGTGAGACTAAACCCAAATCCCAGCCCTCCATCTGTTGTAAAGCTTCAACTTCTACTGTCAGAGGCGAATGAAAAATATAACGCATTGCTCTATTATCAGCATAACAGCGAAACTTTTTGGGCTGTAGTACCAAATAATTAATTTCTTCCTTTACTTCTCTGACTAAGCCCGCTTCTGGGGTTTCATCCAATTCTAGATGACCTCCAAACAGCCCCCAAAGACCGGGATACAGAATACCAGGGATATCGTCTCGAAGTTGCATCAGAAATTTGTCTTCTCGATACAAAATAGCCATTGCTACCACAGGAGTCGTTTCGTTGAGCATTTACCATTTACCTTTGATCAAATCCATTGCTTACTTAATTATTCTTACTCTGAAACTTGGGATAATTTCTGTAATTCGACTAAATACAACTGACTCAAATTTTTATTTTCTATCATTATGTCTTGAATTTGAACCCTTCCTTCAACCGTAATTTCTGTTTCTAGGATAGGTAAACTATTTGATGTAATAATCCAAACACTACCTGTATCATCTTGGAGTCGATAACCAGAACTTCTAATTAAAGGTGCTAATTCTGTAACTTTTCCTGTGATTTGGACTGTTTTTCCTAATTTTTTCTCAGTAATGCTTTCAATTGAAATAGAGTTTTGACTAAAATTGCAACCAACTAGAATAATACTTATAAGTATTAATAATAGTGGATTTTGTTCATATGCGAAGCGCTTATGCGAAGGTGTCATAAAGGATATATGCGCTTGCGTAGCTCTACCCGAAGGGGCAGCGGTATCCCCTTGCGGGACACCTGCGGATATACCCTTTAGGGTTAGGAATCCTTTAGGATTGTTCATCTATTTAAGAAAGGCTATAGATTGATCCAGGGTAAAGCTTAAACCAAAGGTTTGGTTCTTTTAGAGTAGTATTAGCTGTTGTACCCCAAATTTATCACTATTTCAATAATACAAGATGAACCAAAATCAACATTTCATATTGGATGGAAAAGCTTTGTCTCGGAAAATTCAAAATCATCTTAAAGAAAAGATAGCTGAGTTTGATCCTAAAATTGGTCGTCCCCCAGGATTAGCAGTACTAATGGTGGGAGATAATCCCGCGAGTGCTGTATATGTTCGCAATAAAGAAAAAGCTTGTCAGCGCATTGGTATGGCTTCTTTTGGAAAACACTTACCAGCAAATATCACCCAAGCAGCCTTAGCAGCAGAAATATCTGCTCTCAATCAGGATAGTAATGTTGATGGTATTTTAATTCAGTTACCCTTACCAAATCATCTTGATGCGGTAACCTTGCTGCATCAGATCGATCCTGATAAAGATGCCGATGGGTTACATCCTCTTAACCTAGGCAAATTAGTTCGTTCTGAACCTGGTTTACGTAGTTGTACTCCAGCAGGAGTAATAAAGTTATTAGAAGAATATGATATTCCTTTGGAAGGCAAAAAGGCTGTAGTCATCGGTCGCAGTATTTTGGTAGGAAAGCCTTTAGCCTTGATGCTGTTAGAGAAAAATGCCACTGTAACTATGGCTCATTCGAGAACTCACAACTTAGCTGAAGTTTGTCAAGAAGCAGATATTTTGGTGGCAGCAGTGGGAAAGCCAGAACTTGTTACTGGTTCTATGGTTAAACCAGGAGCAGTGGTGATAGATGTAGGGATTAACCGCATTAAAGATCAAGAAGGGAATTCTCGTTTAGTGGGAGATGTGGAGTTTGATTCAGTATCCCAGATAGCTAGTTATATCACTACTGTTCCTGGGGGTGTAGGTCCGATGACTGTAGCAATGTTACTAAGCAATACATATTGGAGTTATTGCCAAAAATTGACACTATAAAACTCGGAGTAGAAGATAGTCTCAACTTGGAGAAAATAAGTCATTGTCTCTACTCCCAAAGCATTTTGCTTGAGTCCGCAATATTTAGAAAATAATAGGGCATTATTAAAATAAGCTTCTTTAGTATTTCTGATATTTTTACCCTAAAAATTTATAAGAATACTATTGACGAAGAATAAGCAGTTTAGCATCTTACCTTGAAAAACTGATGAATGATAAAAATCGCAAACTCCATGAAGTAAGAAGGGGTGGGAGAATTGACACTCCTTTGGATAGAAATCCAATAAAAACTAGCGGTGTAGGTGGTCAAGTTAAAACTAATTGGGCAAATATTCGCTGGACAAAGAAAAAGCTTACTTTTGTTAGTCTATTACTAGG
The DNA here is from genome assembly GCA_030065315.1 of Xenococcaceae cyanobacterium MO_167.B52. GTDB lineage: Bacteria > Cyanobacteriota > Cyanobacteriia > Cyanobacteriales > Xenococcaceae > JASJCP01. The sequence continues at coordinate 11,517 of JASJDB010000045.1, forward strand.
TACACCTTACGTGATAGCTCTGGTTGTGAGTTGGGTAGCAATAAATAGATTGATAACTTATATCTTGTTGTTATTGGCTCTTTTATGTGTCTTATTAGTCTGGTTTTTACGTTCTGTAGATAATGAGGAATTTTAATATTTGATATCTCTATACTTACACAATAAATAATCCCATTTGATCGATAGATAACCACAAATCTATCCTAATCTACATAGCTTAAGTCATAAATTATCAATTTCTGAGCGTAACTATATCAAATTATATTTTTCTATAAAACCAATTATTAGCAGCGACTAATACTTAATCGTAATTTTATGTTAAATCGAGAGCATCACCAAGATAAATTTCCCCCAAAATCAGAGCAGTCTGCACCAAATTTTAGACTAGCAGATAAAAATACCACCCTAGATTACTATATTGACATTGGAGATCGATATTGGCAGCAAGAAAATATTGCAGAAGCGATTGCATATTACCGTCAAGCAGTTCAAATTGACCCTAAATGCCTCAAAGCCTGTCAAAAGTTGGCTACGGCTTTAAAACAACAAGGTAATTTAGAAGAGGCTGCTGGCTATCTTTATCAAGCAATTAAATATCAGGAAGAAACTACTAATAGTCCAGTAGTATCTAGTAAAAATGTTTCAAACTCAGAGCAGCCACTACCTAATAAGACGTTGTTAGATGTAGTGTTAAATCAGGAAAAATTTGCTGACTCAAAGATAATCATACAGCCTGAATCCCAGAAAATCCATCCAAGACTTGATGATGACAACAAAATAACTTTTGAGTCAGAAGATGGAATAACTGTTGTTCATGATGTTTCGGAATTTATTGAACCCTCTCAATGGAAAAGGAAGCTAACTACTGCTCCTCCCCAACCTCAAAGAATGTTTACAGAAGAAGCCAACCCACGCAAAGCTCTGAAAAAAGCTCTGGATTATCTGACCAAAAATCAGTGTCGGGAAGCTCTAGAACTTTGTCAAAGAGTAATTAATCAATTTCCCGATTTCGCTGAAGCTCATAAAACAAAGGGTAATATTCTGCAAAAATTGGGTCAATTATCCCAGGCGATAGAATGCTATCGTCAAGCCATTGAATTTGATCCTGAATATATTGAAGTTCATGCCAATTTGGGGGGGATCTATGCCCAACAAAAGCAATGGAAAAAGTCAATTGTTCATTATCAAAAAGCTATTGAACTCAATCCTAAATTTGCAGGAGCCTATCGCAATTTAGCTAAAGTTTGGTACAAACTGGGACGTAATCAAAAAGCCATTGAATATACTTATCAAGCTCTTAAATTAGAGCCAGAGAAAACTAATCCTCAAATTCACTACAAGGTAGGTAACGAACTGCTAAATCAAAAGCGAATTCCTGAAGCGATTAAGTGTTATGAGTATGCGATTAAATTAAATCCTCAATTCACCGAAGCCTATCAGAAGTTGGCGACGACTTTGGAAAAACAAGGTCAATGGCAAAAAGCAGCATCACTATATAGTCGCGCCTTGGATTTAATCCAAAAAGGCTATGGTACTCAACCTTCTGATTCGCCAGCTTTAACAAATCCCCAGCCAATTACCCCTGCCATTACCGAAGCCACCAAGACCAAAGAAGATGTTCTAAAAATTCCTCCAGAAAAATACAGTCAATTTTTAGAGTTACCTACTTCTAGAAGATTACCCAGCTATGTTCAAGAGCAGAATTCAAAGCCAACCAGTTCCTTGGCTCGCCGAAAAACTGATTCTATCGTCAGACAACAGACTAGTTATGCTACTGCTGCGGTAGAAAATAACGAGCAGCCTAAAACTATTGAACAAAAAATTGGTCAATACACCGCAGCTTTAATTACTAATCCTGATTCCGCCACCCTTAATGCAGATTTAGGGAGTCTATATGCTCAAAAACAATGCTGGAAACAAGCAATTCGTTGTTATCAAAAGGCGATCGCCATAAATCCCAAATTTGCTGGTGTTTATCGCAATCTAGCTCGAATTTTTGAACAAACTGGCAAGGAAAAAGAAGCAACTAAGTATTGGTTTGAGGCTTTTTCCCTAGAGCCAGAAAAAGCTACTGCTCAAGATCATGTTAAGTTGGGCAATACCCTGCTAGAGCAAGGGGAAATAGAAGATTCTGCCGTTTGCTATCGTCAAGCAATTATCCAGAAATCGGACTATACTGAAGCCTATCACCAGTTAGGTAAAATTCTGATTCAGCAAAAATCCTCCGATCAAGCCCTTGCCTGCTACCGTCAAGCAGTCAAACAAAATCCCCAAGATCACCATTCTTACTACTCCCTAGGGAGAATTTTAGCTGCCAAGGAAGAATGGAAGCGGGCTATCATTTGTTATGAAAAGTCTTTAACTATTGAACCAAATCAAAGCAAAGGTTATCACTATCTTGGGGACGCTTATATCAGAGAACAACTTTGGGTCAAAGCAGTTCAAAGTTACAAAGAAGCGATTAAGTTAGATTCTGAATTTAGTTGGTCTTATCACAATTTGGGGGATGCACTTAGAGAGCTTAAAGAGTGGGAATTAGCAGTTCAATCCTATCGGGAAGCAATTAGACTTAATCCTAACTGTGATTGGTCTTATTACAATATTGCCGAAGCTTTAACTGCTTTAGAAAATTGGGAAGATGCCTACCCGGCTTATGCGAAAGCTCAAAAACTCAATGGTAGTTTGCCCGAATTAAGCAGTAAACTCAATCATGCTTTACATCAACGGATTAAGTCTGATTTGCACTCTGCTTTACGGTTATATTTGCAAGCAATTAAACAAGAGCCAACTGAGGTTGATCACTACTATCAAGCTTTAGAAATAGCACCTCAAAATACCCAGCTCTATCTCGGTTTGAGTCAAAACCTAATTAATCAAGAACGGCAAGAAGAAGCACTCGCAGTTTTGCAAAAATCCATTGAGATTAATCCCCGATTTAGCGAAAGTTATTTACAATTAGCCCAATTATCAGAAGCTATTGGCGATAGTCAACAAGCAATAGAATATCGCTATCAGGCTCTAATTACTCGGTCGGAGCCTGGTAATGACCAAGATTTCCTCAATCTAGCACAGCAGTTTCAAGCTCAGGAACAATTTGATAAAGCAGAAACCTGTTATCGTCAGGCTCTTAGTATAGCTCCCGAAGCAGTAGAGCCTTATTCTTCTTTAGGAAAACTCCTAATTGAGCAACAGCAGTGGGATAAAGCGGTACAACTTTATCGACAAGCTATTACCTATCATCCCAGTTATACGGAATTTCATTTTTCTTTGGGAGAGGCACACGCTCATCAAAAACACTATCAAGAAGCGATCTCTAGATATGAACAGGCAATCTCTCTTGACCCCAATTCTTGGCAAGCCTACCATCATCAAGGGGATGCTTGGCTCAATTTATTAGCTTGGAATAAAGCCATTCACTGTTATGAAAAAGTTGTAGAACTAAAGCCCGATTATGTTTGGGCATATCATAATATAGCAGTAGCTTATGGTAAGTTAGAACGCTGGTCAGAAGCAGAAAAATCTTATCAACAAGTAACCCAAGTAGATTCTAATTTTTGGGAAGAACATCAAAATAACTTTGAGATTCAAAGCCAATGGGGAGATGTGTTGTTTCATCAAGAGCAATGGGAGCAAGCAGCGATCGCATATAAACGCTCAATTCAAGTCAAACCCCAAGATTTTTGGTGCCATCACAATCTGGGTAAAGCCCTCTATAACCTGAAACAATGGGATGAATCAAGAGAAGCTTTTGAATCCGCAGTAAGCCTAAATAATGAGTGTCATGTATCCTATTACTATTTAGGAGAGCTATACGCCAGAGAGGAAAATTGGGAAAAAGCCGTATCAGCCTATCGCCATACTTTCAATTTGCAACCCGATTTCCCCGATGTTCAAGATAAACTCAGTCATGCTTTCCAACAACAAGCTAAAGTCAATTTAGCTGATGCTAGAAAGTATTATCGTGCTAAAATTGCTAAAAATCCTCAAGATATTACTAGCTACCGCAAAATGCTAGAGTTGGCTGGAGATGAACCCGAAATTCATTATGGATTGGGTAAAGCCCTAGTAGAAATTGGCAGAATTCATGAAGGGAGTGTTTCTTTACACAAGGCGATCGAGCTTAAACCCAATTACACTGAAGCTGCCCTAGTTTTGGGTGAAGTTTTAATGGAGCAAAATCGGTGGTCAGAAGCCATTTCACTGTATCGAAAAGCTTTAGAAACTACACCCCAAAATGAGCAAATTAATTTGAATTTGGGAGCAGCCCTATTTCGTTGTAGTCAAATAGAGGAAGCAATAGAGGTTTATAGCGAAGCGATTAAACTTAACCCTAATAATCATCTTTTCTACTACAGATTAGGAGATACCCTAGCTCATCAAGGTAAAACTGTTGATGCTAGTAACTATTATCGCAAAGCTGTAGAGTTAGAGACTATGAATTCTATTGAAGAAGAAGATGAACAGTAAATTCAGTTAAAAGATGTTGTGAAAAAATACCAGAGATAAAAGGCATCTCTGGCAAGAAAATAGGGTTTCTGATTATGTAATGGTGTATTGATTATCAATTAAGCTTCTGAAGTTGCTTCTTCTCCAGCAGTATCTTCAGCCATTTTCGCAGGAGCAGAGATTGAAAAAACAGTTTGCTCTGGATCGTCAAGCGCTGTTACTCCCTCAGGGAGAATAACATCTCCTACTGATAAACTAGAGCCAATTTCAAAATCTGATATGTTGATTTCGATAGAGTCGGGAATATTTCCCCCAGAGCAACTAATATTGAATTCTGTAAGATTCTGCTCTAAAATTCCCCCTAATTTAACTCCTTTAGCTGTTCCTGTCATTTCAATGGGAACAACTAAATCAATTTTCTGATCCGCTGAAACGGAGAAAAAGCTAAGATGATAAATATTTCTTTTCCAAGGATGAGCTTGTACTTCTCTAATTAAAGCTTTGCCTTGCCAAGGTAAATCGGAGATCTTGAGATCAACTAGGGTGTTATTAATTGCTGCTTTTTTGAGCAAAATTTGAGCCTCTTTACCATCCATAACTAAGGATAGGGATTCTGCTCCATTGTGTCCGTAAAGAGCAGCAGGGATTAAGCCTTCACGGCGTAAGGCTCTGGGTTTACTGCCTTCGGGTCTAGTTTTGCATTCAACTGTGATATTCATAAATTCGCTTTCTCAGGACAATAAGGGGTTAAACTTAACAATTTTTCAACGCAAGACAAAAGGCGTAAGGATTAATTACGAGGGAAACATATTTTCCTTTTTCCTTACTTACAATCTAAGTTCTGCTTACTGGAGAGCCATCTGCATCCAGCAAGGCTCTTTTAGGTCCATGAATCGGGTCTTCAACAATAATCGTTTGATCCCGACTAGCACCAAGGGAAATGATAGCGATAGGAACTTCCATTAACTCAGCTAGAAACTTGAGATAATCCAATGCTTGTTGGGGTAGGTCTGCTAGAGAGCGACATTCGGTTGTGGATTTTTGCCAACCAGGTAAGGTTTTATAGATTGGCTTGCAATTGGCAAAATGGCTGGCATTACTGGGGAAATGATAGCAAGTTTCACCATCAATTTCATATGCAACACAAACTTTGATTTCCTCTAGTTCATCTAGTACATCTAGTTTGGTGATAGCTAAACAATCTAAGCCATTGATTCTTACTGCATAACGACCAATAACTGCATCAAACCAACCACAACGACGACGGCGACCTGTAGTTGTACCAAATTCGGCACCCCGGTCGCCTAATAAATCTCCAATCTCCTCATTTAATTCAGTGGGAAAAGGACCTTCTCCTACACGGGTAGTATAGGCTTTGGCAACTCCAATCACGCGGTCAATAATTGTAGGTCCAATTCCTGAACCTACGCAAGCCCCCCCTGCAATCGGATTAGAGGAGGTTACAAACGGATAGGTACCATGATCTAGGTCTAATAATGTACCTTGGGCGCCTTCAAATAAGATATTTTTTTTCTCTTTGACTGCTTCATATATCTTGAGAGAACTGTCTATTACATAGGGACGCAAATATTCTGCGTATTTTAGATATTCTGTAATGACTTCCTTGGGATTTAAAGGAGGCAGATTATATAGTTTTTCTAAAATTACATTTTTATAATTGATTGTCCACTCAAGTTTTTCTTTTAAGAGTTTCGAGTCCATTAAATCTAGAACTCTGATTCCTGTCCTTTCTGACTTATCAGCATAGGTAGGACCAATACCTCTTCCTGTTGTGCCAATTTTAAAGTCTCCTCTTCGTTCTTCTGATGCTTGATCAATAGAACGATGATAGGGCATGGTAATATGGGCAGTCTGGGAAATGTAGAGGTTATCTGTTGTTACCCCTAATTTTTTGAGTTGCTCCATTTCATCGATCACTACTTGCGGATCGATTACCGTACCTGAACCGATAATACATTCAGTATCAGGATACAAAATGCCAGAAGGAATCAAATGGAGCTTGAAAGTTTGTCCAGAAACGACAACTGTATGCCCCGCATTAACTCCTCCTTGAGAACGTACCACCACATCTGCTGAACGACTCAGTAAATCGGTGATTTTTCCTTTTCCTTCGTCACCCCACTGGGCTCCGATAACGATAACGTTAGCCAAGGGTTTATTAAAAGCTACAGTTTACACAAACTACTATTATGTTAGTTTGGGGTATATGATGTCAAATTTAATTTATTAGCTCTTATACCTTCTGATAAATACATCACAGGTGGACATTGCCTATCCTACTTTTCTTTTCTACTGTATTGTTGCTAACCAATTAAAGCCTATTAAACGATGATCAACAGTAGCGAGAACAAGATTATAATGGACTGCCGTAGCAGCAATAAATCGATCTGCTGGATCTTGATGAGATAAGTTTAGTTGACGAGATAGCATAGCAACTTCATGAGTTAAGCGAGCTTCTTTAACATCCAAAATTTTTAAATATCTTTTAACCCAAGTTATGGGTTCAGAATTGAATTCTATTTTGCCCTTTTCAGCAAGTATTAAAGTCTCCCAAACAGTGATAGGGGAAAGCCATAGTTCATTTTTGGCAGATCTAACTCGTCTTAATTTTATCTAAAAAATCATAGTCAATAACTATAGTCATTAAACACATCAATATAGTACAAGAATACTGTTTTAAAGAGGTTAGAAATAATTTTATTTTTTAATTGACTTAAAAATCAACTTAAATATATAATGAAAATTAAGTTGATTAAAAAATCATTTTTGAGGATTCCATATAGGGATTAGTTAAGTAAGGGAACAATATAAATTGGGGCTTTTAGTCAATTATTAGTAACTCACTGAACATAAGGAGGAAATTATGAGCCAAATGACATCACCAGCAGGAAAAGATCATATCTTAGCTAGTTTTAATCAACTTTTGTCACAGTATCAAAAAACAGAATCAAAAGTTGCTACCAAAGAAGAAATAGCAGAAAAGATTAAAAACCAAAAATTAGTTACTAAAGCCACAGACTATACAGTAGATAATATTGTTAATGGGATGGCATTGTTACAACTACAATTTGGTAGTTCGATTAATGAATTAACCGAAACCTTAACTATAGAGTCAGTCAAATTAGAAGAACTAAAAAAAGCGATCGCAGTAGAAAAAAATCATTTACAGCAATTATCTCAAGTTAAATTGGTAGCTGACACGCTGCATATTTTAAAGCAAGAACATCAGGAAAAACTGAGACTATTAGAAGAAAAAACTACTAAACAAAAAGAAGAAATTACCAAAGAAACAGATAACTATCGTCGGCAATGGGAACAAGAACAAGAAGAATTTGCCAGCAAAATTCAAGAAGAAGATGAATTATTGCGACAACAAAAAGAACAAGAAGAAGCAGATTATCAATACGAATTAGCCAGACAAAGAGTAGTAGAAACCGATGATTATGAAGAAGATAAACGCCAGCAAGAAACAGAAGTAGCAGATCTTGGTAAAGAGAAAGAAAAAGATTGGCAACAAAGAGAACAATATTTAGCAGATAACGAAAAAGAATTTACAGAAAATCAAGAAAAGATTGCTACCTTTGAAGACAAAATTAAAGAAGCTTATAACAAAGCCAAAGGAGATGCTATTAAAGAAGCGGACAAAAAAGCCAAAGTACAAGCAGACTTATTAGAAAAAGAATGGGAAGCCGAAAAACAAGGATACGAATTTAAACTAGAATCTCTACAAGCTACTATTGAGCGTCAAATCAATCAAATTAACGAGCTAACCAACCAGTTACAAGAAACCAATGCTCAATCTCAAAACTTAGCAATGAAAGCTTTTAATAACAGTTAATAGTTAACATTTAACATTTATCATTTATCAGTGAATAGTTATTCAGTTAAGAAATAACCACTAACTACTAACTATTAATGATTAACGATTAACGATGAACAATTAACCATTAACCATTAACCATTAACCATTAACTACTAACGAATTTATCATGTCTATCAATTCCAAAAGTACTAAAGCTGAAATATTAGCTGCTTACAAAGAATTAGAAAAAGAAAAAAGAGCTTTGATCGCTGAAGCAAAATCTCAACCCAAACCTCCTACTAATACTACCCCTTCTAAATCCAAATCTCAGCCAGCAACAGTAAAAAACTCTACTATGGAACAAACAATTAAAACTCTACAACAATTACAAGTTAATTTCGGTGGCGCGATCGCAAGTTTATCAGAACAATTAATTGTAGAAGCTACTAGCTTACAGGAAATACAAACATTTATTAATCAAGAACAAGAGCAACTAGAACAATTGCATGAACTCAATGAAATAGAAGAAGATACTATCGACAATTTAATTCAACAATATCAAGAAAATTCTAAACAATTCCTAGAAGAATATCATCAAGAATTAGAAAATTCTGAGCAAGAAATTGGAGATTTAAGAAAAGCCTGGTCAAAAGAAAAAGAAAATCATTATCGACAAATAAAGCAAAGGAATGAAGCAAGAGAAAAGTCGAAAAAAAGAGAACTAGAAGAATATCAATATAATATTGATTTGACTAGAGATTTAGATGAAGCAGAATACGAAAGAAGCAAGCAAATTTTGTATAAACAATTAGAAGCAACCCGCCAACAACAAGAAAAGGAGTGGCAAGAAAAAGAAGAAATAGTTGCTAAGAAAGAAACTGAATATGCAGCAGCAAAACAAAAAGTTGCTGAATTTGAAGAACAACTAAAAGCCAAAATAAAACAGGGAACAGAAGAAGGTAAAGGAATTGGAAGTTATCAAAGCAAAATCAAATCTGACCTGAGAAATAAAGAAATACAAGGAGAAAAGCAAAATTATCAACTAAGAATTGAAGCTCTAGAAGTAACAATTAAAAATCAAGAAACCAGAATTCACAAGCTATCTGAACAACTAGATATGGCACAAAGACAAGTTCAAGATTTAGCAGTTAAAGCTATTGAAGGGTCTTCTAATCGTAAATCTTTTGAAGCAATGAAAGAAATTGCTATGGAGCAAGCTAAAACACCACAAAAAACTAAATAATACTGCGTTTGGATATGGTGCTGGGGAGGAAAAGGAGGGAGTTATCTAATTAGCTTTATTGATATCAGCTTGCTGCTTTCTCTTTGTCCCACCACCAAACAAGATAATGAGTTCCTTGTTAAATCGATTATAAATTCAATTCAGTCAGTTTATAGGTACTACCATTTTTTTTAGAATGACTAAACAATACCGTATGTATCCAGCAGGACAATTGTGAGAATGCCAATTATGTGACCTAAACTTGTGGTTGCTAATAAAGCAGCCCAGCCCATGCCACCAAACATTTCAGGCATTGGCAAGGCTGGACCAACACCAGGATTGGGCATGGTAGATTTACCAAGCAAGAAAAACAAGAACTAATCACATTAATTAATGCAACCTTATTCATCACCATCAGTAATATTTCTCTCGGAAGGGATGGCAGAAATAATCGCATCAATAACTTTAGAAATATAAATAACTTCCAATCCTATATCATCAGGCAGACTTTGTCCTTTGGGAACGATCGCCCGTTTAAAGCCGAGTTTTGCTGCTTCTTTGAGGCGCAATTCCATTTGGGATACGAGGCGTACTTGTCCTCCTAAACCCACTTCTCCAATGAGCACAGTACGGGGATCAACGGTACGATCGCGAAAACTAGCCACAAGAGCGATCGCAATTCCCAGATCGGCTGCTGGCTCAGTAACAGTTAAACCCCCAGCAGAAGCCATATAAGCATCTAGTTTGGATAGGGGGATCCCGACTCTTTTTTCTAGTACTGCTAAAATTTGCTGCAAGCGATTGTGATCTATTCCTGTAGTGGAACGGCGAGGAGAAGTATAACTAGTAGGGCTGACTAAGGCTTGCAGTTCTACTACAATGGGGCGTGTTCCTTCGCAAGCTACTACAGTAGATGTTCCAGGGGAGAGTTCATCCCGATTACCTAAAAATAGTTCTGAAGGGTTATCTACTTCTACTAACCCTTTATCTGCCATTTCAAAGATGCCAATTTCGTGAGTTGCCCCAAAACGATTTTTAACCGAGCGCAACAGACGATGGGAAGCATAGCGATCGCCTTCAAAATATAATACAGTATCCACCAAATGTTCTAAGACCCTAGGTCCCGCGATCGCACCTTCTTTGGTTACATGACCCACAATAAGTAGGGTGATATTTTCCCTTTTCCCTACTTGCATCAGTGCAGAAGTACATTCCCTAACTTGTGCTACCGAACCAGGAGCAGAAGTTAAAGCAGCAAAATGTAAAGTTTGAATACTATCAATAATTGCGACTTGAGGCTTTAAAGATTCTAATTCCCGTAATATCTCTTCTAAATCTGTTTCTGGCATCACATATAGGGAATTATCAGGCTGAGGGGGCTTTTTTCCGTTACTATTCCCACTACCATTTTTATTTGTCCCTTCTACTCCCAAACGAGAAGCTCGTAATTTTACTTGTTGTCCCGACTCTTCTGCTGAAACATAGAGAATGCGAGGTAATCGAATAGCTAATTGATTAGCTACCTGTAGTAAGAGAGTTGATTTCCCAATCCCAGGGTCGCCTCCAATCAATACTAAAGAACCAGGAACAATACCTCCTCCCAAAACTCGGTCTAATTCTTTATAGCCTGAAGGAAATCTCGCTTGTTCATCATTATTGATATCGGTAAATTTTACTGATACTCTTGGCTTTGCTAGACTATTGGCTTTAGAAGAATTACTGGTGCCAGACTGCCATCCCCCTCGACTAAAGCCACCATTGGATAGTTCTACTGGTTCTTCTGAAATTGTCCCAAACTCGTTACATTCTTTACACAAGCCAAACCATTGACTATACTCCGCTCCACAATTACTACAAACATAAATTTGCCTCGATTTTGCCATTTCATTGTTTTTGAAAAAATATTAAGAAAGCCAAAGAAAATAGTCAACAGGGTGATTAGATATTTACAACTCTTAAAATATTAGTCAATACTCATTCTCCATTCTTTAGCCGATAAATTGGCTGAAAGATAAAGGAAATCTGAAAAAAGACTAAAATTACTAGAATTCAGGGGAGACTCACACTAATTAGCTAGCATGAAAGGGATACTCTAGATAATAAGAGAAGCAAATTTTAACTTAAATTCCCGTAATTTAACTTAAGCAAGGAGTGCAAAGTAACTTGGAAACTAATAAAGAAAAAATATTAGTAGTTGATGACGAAGCTAGTATTCGTCGTATTTTAGAAACTCGTTTATCCATGATTGGTTATGACGTAGTTACGGCTGCGGATGGAGAAGAAGCTTTAGAGACTTTTCGAGTATCTGAACCCGATCTGGTAGTTCTAGATGTGATGATGCCAAAACTCGATGGCTACGGTGTCTGTCAAGAATTACGTAAAGAATCGGATATCCCCATTATCATGTTAACGGCTTTGGGGGACGTAGCAGATAGAATTACAGGTTTAGAGTTGGGAGCAGATGACTATGTGGTTAAACCCTTCTCTCCAAAAGAGCTAGAGGCTCGTATTCGCTCTGTTTTACGCCGAGTTGAAAAAAATGGCGCACCTGGTATTCCTAGTTCAGGAGTAATTCACGTAAGCTCAATTAAAATTGATACTAATAAGCGACAAGTTTATAAGGGAGATGAACGAATTCGTTTAACAGGAATGGAATTTAGCTTATTAGAGTTGTTAGTAAGTCGTTCTGGCGAACCCTTCTCTCGTTCGGAAATTTTACAAGAAGTGTGGGGTTATACTCCTGAACGTCATGTGGATACTCGTGTGGTAGATGTTCATATCTCTCGGCTTCGTGCCAAGTTGGAAGACGATCCTAGTAATCCTGAACTAATATTAACGGCTAGAGGTACGGGCTATCTGTTTCAGCGTATTTTAGAACCAGGGGAAGATTAATCATTTAGCATATAACACTTAACATTTATCAGAGCTAAAGTGTTTTTCAGAGCTATAAAATAGGGACTTTTGATGCTTTATTGGTAGTACTTTCCACAGGTTTTTTTACAAAACTTTTCTTTTTAAAAAAGGGTAACAATATCTCACCAACATCAAAGTTACTATATAAAGCTGTTTTTTATGTTTGTATGGGGTGGTTGGAGATGCTTATCAACCTTTGAGTATCCCCTACCGTCAATGTTTAATGTTTAATGATCAATGATCAATGATCAATGTTCAATGACGAAAAAATCTGATCCCAATAACATATTACGTTTATTGCCGATCGCCGTTGGGGGATTGGCAGGTACTCTATTACTAATTAATCGTTTACTTACAGTATCTTTAACGGATTCTCAAGCACGCTCTGATGCTTTGGGAATCATCGAAGGTGCAATACTACTTTTAGTGGGAGTATTATGGCAACAAATTCAACCGAGATCGCCTGAAACGGTGAATCTTATTGGAGAATCAGGTTTTGAATTAGATGCGGAATTACCAGATAATGTTAAAACTGAATTAGCTTGGGCTTCCCATCTGTTGTTAACTAATACGGTAACGCGATCGCTTGTAGTTTATTATGATGGCAAAACTTTATTACGTCGTGGTGTGTTGGGGAAAAAAGAAACAGTAACGCCAGGGGCGATCTTAAAAAGGGTTTTACAGAATCAAAAACCAGTCTATTTGGTAAATCTCAATTTGTATCCAGGGAAAGTGGAGTTTGATTATTTACCTGAGAATACTCAAGGTGTTATTTGTCAGCCTATAGGTGATAAGGGAGCTTTAATTTTGGGAGCTAATGCTCCAAGAAGTTATACTAAGCAAGATGAAAATTGGGTCGCAGGTATTGGTGATAAGTTAGGGGCGAGTTTGGAAAATGGTTAGTGGTTAGTTGTTAGTGGTTAGTTGTTAGTGGTTAGTTGTTAGTATTATTCCACCATTTTTGAGCTAAAGAATTCATTTGTTTTAATTCTTCTTCAGGAATTCTTTTAAGATTACCTAGTATTAGATTCATTCTTCCTAAAGATTTTAATTTATCTCGATGACGAGATATAAAATCCCAATAGAAATAATTGAAAGGACAGGCTTTTTCAGTGACGCGATCGCTTTTATTATAAATGCAATTACTACAATAATCACTCATCTTATTGATGTAGTTGGCAGAAGCAGCATAGGGTTTGGATGCTAAAATTCCGCCATCAGCAAACTGTCCCATTCCTAATACATTGGTTTGCATTACCCAATCATAAGCATCAATAAAGGCTGAGTGAAACCAGTTTTCAATTTCTTGGGGATTAATTCCTGAAATCAAGGCAAAATTACTTAGTACCATTAAGCGTTGAATATGATGAGCATAACCAGTATTTTCTACTTGAGTTAAACATTGTTTTAAACAATTCATACTTGTATTTTTTCCATCCCAGAAAAACTTAGGTAAAGGATGGTTATGGTCAAACCAATTAGATTTACTATATTCTTCATCTGAATATTGATAGATGCCGTGCATATATTCCCGCCAACCTAATACTTGCCTAATGAATCCTTCTACACTATTAATGGGTAAGTCATTTTGATAATATGCGGTTTCTGCTGCTTTAATTACTTCCATTGGATGCAATAATCCAATATTAAGATAGGGAGATATTAAACTATGCCACATAGTATATTCTCCTGTTACCATCGCATCTTGATATGTGCCAAAATTGGGCAAGCATTCAGTTATAAAATGTTCTAAAACTTGTTTAGCTTGTTTTCTAGTTACTCCCCAATTAAAAGACTTGATATCACCATATTTAGCAAAATTTTGTTTTTCGATATGCTGGATAACTTCTTGAGTAATATTATCGGGTTCAAACCATAATCTTTGAGGTGTAGATAAATTTTTCTTGGGTGGTTTGCGGTTTTGTTTGTCATAATTCCATTTGCCACCTACTGGTTTATCTTTTTCCATCAAGATATTGAATTTTTTTCTTCCTTGGCGATAAAAATCTTCCATTAATAATTGTTTACGAGATTTTGCCCAAGTAGTAAATTCTTCTCGACTCCATAAAAAATGATTATCGGGGAGAAAATTAATTTGGCAAGCTAAATCTAAACTTTGAATATAGTTATAAAATGGGCGATCGCATGGTTGAGTAATTACTAATTCGCTAATTTGATTATCTTTAATCCATCTTTGTAAAGGCTTGATAAAATCCTCTGCTATTTCATAACTTACTAACCAATTATCAGCTTTTAAGTCTGCTGCAAAATGACGCATTGCTGACCAAATCAAAACTAACTTTTGCTGATGATAAGGTCTTTG
>JASJDB010000046.1 GCA_030065315.1 Xenococcaceae cyanobacterium MO_167.B52
TCCAAATTCGTGCAGCACAAGCAGCAACTCCCGATGGAGGTTCAGAATTACTGTATAGAGAAACAATAGATAAACCTTGGACAACTTTACGTCATTGGAGTCCCGATGATGAGTTTTGGGTACTTAATTTTGCTAAGGATGGTAAAACTCTTTATTTAATTGCTTCTCATGAAGCTAACGCTAGTCGTTTGCTTGGTTTGGATTTAATCAGCCAGGAAGAAACTGTTATGGCTGAAGACGAACAATATGATGTTTCTTATGCAATCTCTCACCCAACAAAAAAACAAATTCAGGCAGTTGCTTTTTATAAAGACAAACTGCAATGGCAAATATTAGATGAGACAATCGCTTCAGATTGGGAAGCCATTGCGTCAGTTCGTTCTGGAGAAGTAAATTTAGTCAGTCGGGATTTGGCAGATCAAACCTGGTTAATAAATTACGTGACTGATGATGGTCCAGTTTACTATTACGCCTATAACCGTACTTCTAAATCCAGTACTTTATTATTTAGCGACTATCCAGAATTAGAAGAATTACCTCTAGTTTCCATTAAACCTGTATCCTATTCAACGGGAGATGGTTTGACAATTCATGGTTATCTAACTCTTCCCCAAGGTAAAGATGCACCATATCCAACAGTAATGCTAGTTCATGGTGGTCCTTGGGCGCGGGATACCTGGGGTTACGAGCCAGAAGTACAATGGCTGGCTAATCGGGGTTATGCAGTATTACAGCCTAATTTTCGAGGTTCTACAGGTTATGGCAAAGACTTTCTGAATGCTGGTAATCGTCAATGGGCAGCAAAAATGCACGATGATCTAATTGATGGAGTAAATTGGTTAGTGACTGAAGGTATTGCTGATAGAAACAAGATTGCCATTATGGGTGGTTCCTATGGTGGTTATGCCACTCTAGTAGGTTTAACCTTTACCCCCGAAGTTTTTGCTTGTGGAATAGATATTGTGGGACCTAGTAATTTAATTACTTTGTTTCAAAGTATTCCCCCCTATTGGGCACCAATGATGGCAGTTTTTCACCACCGAGTAGGCAATTTAGAAACAGAAGCAGAATTTTTAAAATCTCGCTCTCCCTTGTTTTTTGTCGATAGGATTCAAAAACCGCTTTTAATCGGACAAGGTGCTAATGACCCTCGCGTCAAAGAAGCAGAAAGCGAACAAATAGTTGAGGCAATGAGAAAAGCTGGTAAACCAGTTGAGTATGTTCTCTATCCAGATGAAGGACATGGTTTTGTTCGTCCTGAGAACCGTTTACATTTCTATGCTGTAGCAGAAGAATTCTTAGCCAAGCATTTAGGAGGTAGATTTGAACCAATCGGAGAAATAGAAGGTCATTCTGGTGTGATTAAATAACAAACTTGACCTCAATTTGTTGATAGTTGATAGTTGATAGTTAATTGCAATGAACGAGCAATAAACTACAATGAAAGACTGAAGAATCAAGACATATTTTATTTATCCAGTAGGAGTACCTTAGTCGTGGAGTCCCGATACAACGCAGCAGACATTGAGCAAAAATGGCAACAAACCTGGGCAGAATCAGGTCTAGACAGCACACCAGAAGCAACAGACAAGCCCAAATTCTATGCTCTATCAATGTTCCCCTATCCATCGGGTAATCTACACATGGGTCATGTGCGAAACTATGTAATTACTGATGTTATTGCTCGCCTCAAAAGAATGCAAGGATATCGGGTATTACATCCTATGGGATGGGATGCTTTTGGACTTCCCGCCGAAAATGCAGCGATAGAAAGGAACATTCCCCCAGCAAAATGGACTTATGAAAATATAGCCCAAATGCGATCGCAACTCCAAGAATTAGGGTTATCCTTAGACTGGGGGCGAGAAGTTGCTACTTGTTCTCCTGATTACTATAAATGGACACAGTGGTTATTTTTACAGTTTTTTGAGTCAGGTTTAGCCTATCAAAAAGAAGCAGCAGTAAACTGGGACCCTATAGACCAAACAGTCCTGGCTAACGAACAAGTTGATGGGGAAGGCTATTCCTGGCGTAGTGGCGCAAAAGTCGAAAGAAAATTGCTTACTCAGTGGTTTTTAAAAATCACTGACTATGCAGAACAGTTATTACAAGACTTAGATAAGCTTACAGGATGGCCCGAAAGAGTCAAAACTATGCAAGCCAACTGGATTGGCAAATCCGTAGGAGCTTATTTAGAATTTCCTATTGTCGGTCAAGAAGAGAAAATTGCTGTCTTTACTACTCGTCCCGATACAGTATATGGTATCACTTATGTGGTGCTTGCTCCCGAACATCCTTTAACTCTTCAAGTAACTACTCCTGAACAAAAAACCGCAGTAGAAGCATTTATCCAGGAAGTTGCCAGCGAAAGCGAAATTGAAAGAACCGCAGAGGATAAACCTAAAAGGGGCATAAAAACAGGAGGAGTTGCTATTAATCCTTTTAATGGTGCGGAAATACCGATCTTAATTGCTGATTATGTCTTGTACGAATATGGTACAGGCGCAGTAATGGGTGTACCTGCCCACGATACTAGGGATTTTAAATTTGCCCAAGAAAATGATTTAGCAATCAAAGTCGTAATTGTTCCCGAAAATACTGACTTAGAGGCGAATCCCAATTCGCCCCTACAGAATGCCTATACCGATCCTGGTATTATGGTTAATTCAGGTCAATTTGACGGCATCTCTTCTACTGAAGGTAAAAGTAAAATTATTGAATATGCGGAAAGCAAAGGCTATGGGAAAGCCAGAATTCAATATCGTCTCCGAGATTGGTTAATTTCCCGCCAAAGATATTGGGGTTGTCCTATCCCTATTATTCACTGTGATGATTGCGGACAAGTACCCGTTCCAGAAACAGACTTACCCGTAGAATTACCCCAAAATGTAGAATTTAGTGGCAAAGGTGCATCACCCCTCGCTAAGTTAGAAGACTGGATTAATGTTCCTTGTCCTTCCTGTGGTAAACCTGCCAAACGGGAAACCGATACAATGGATACCTTTATTGATTCTTCTTGGTATTTCTTGCGCTATACTGATGCCAAAAATATCGCTATTCCTTTTGAAAGGAGTAAAGTTAATGATTGGATGAGTGTGGATCAATATGTAGGAGGTATTGAACACGCCATTTTACACCTACTTTATTCTCGCTTCTTCACTAAAGTATTACGAGACAGAGGTTTACTCAACTTTGATGAACCTTTCCAACGTTTATTAACTCAAGGAATGGTTCAGGGTTTAACCTACCAAAATCCCACTACTGAAAAATATATTCCTTCGGCAATAGTAAATCCTGATGATCCTAAAGACCCCGAAACAGGAGAAGCTTTAGATGTCTTCTATCTTAAAATGTCTAAATCCAAATACAATGGGGTCGATCCCAAAGCGGTAATTAATAAATATGGTGCAGACACAGCCAGAATGTTCATTCTTTTCAAAGCTCCACCAGAAAAAGATTTAGAATGGGACGATGCAGACGTAGAAGGACAATTCCGTTTTTTAAATCGAGTTTGGACGCAAGTTACAGACTGGGATAGTTCTCAAGTTGATACAAGCAAATCAGAAAAACTCAGTAAGGATGAAAAAGATTTACGCAGAGCCATTCACACAGCGATTAAAGAAATAACAGAAGATTTAGAAGGAGATTATCAATTTAATACCGCAGTATCAGAATTGATGAAACTTAGTAATGCTCTTAAGGATGCTAAATGTGTTACATCTCCTGTCTATCAAGAAGGAATTGAAACTTTAGTATTGTTGCTTGCTCCCTTTGCCCCCCATATTGCAGAGGAATTATGGCACAATTTGGACAAAACCAGTTCTATTCATCAACAAAGTTTTCCTGTAGTCGATCCTGCTGCTTTAGTTGTGGATGAAATTACCTTAGTAATTCAAATTATGGGTAAAACCCGTGGCACAATTCAAGCACCAGCCAACGCAGATAAAGCAACATTGGAAAAACTTGCCCAAGAATCAGATATCGCTCAACGCTATCTAGAAGGGAAAGAAATTAGAAAAGTAATTGTTGTTCCTAAGAAACTAGTGAATTTTGTTATTGCAAAATAAATCAACAGGGTTATTCCTATCGTTCTTTACAACTTTTTGCAACAGAATTAGATTTTGTACAGCGATTCTCACAAGTTTTTCAACTTATTTCTTCAATATTAAAAATATACACGGCAAATATTATGGATATTGAAGCTATGTACCAACAAGACCTGAAAGCTTATCTTAATTTAATTCAAGAGCTATTAAGTTGTCCTAGAGGAGAAGAGTGGATACTACTCAAACAAAATGAGGGATTGGTGAATGGGAAATTAGTAGAAATAATGGAACAAGTCGCCAATCATCTAGCTATCGAAGGCAATATCAAAGCAGCTAAGTATTTACACAACTGGGCGGGTAAATTGCACCACATTTTGACAGAGAACACTCCTCTTCCTCAAGATAATAAGGATAAAACTGAAGCCTATATCAAACTGATTAAAGCCTTACTAGATTGTCCTGAAGGTGCTGAAAAATCAATATTAGAAGCTCATCAAGATTTAATCAACCCCGAATTAGTCAAGATAATGAAAGAAGTTGCTCGTCAGATAGCAGCGGAAGGAAATGAATCAACAGCTAATTTTTTGTTCAATTTGGCAACAGATTTAAATCGCACCTGGCTTCAAAAACACGAATTTAAACCAACTTTTAAAAAAGAAATTGCTCCCGATCCTTGGTTGGATGAAGATACTACGCCAGCAAATCAATCTGTTAGCGATACTCAACCAACTGATTCAGAACTAGAAAAATCTGCCATAGAGTCAGAATCAGCCAAGCGTGAAACAGAGCCAGTGGAAGTTCATCAAGAAGCAGAAAAATCTGTAGTATCTGCCCCTGATACTAATAAAGAAGTACTATTGAAACAACAACTACAAGCGATCGCAGATTCCTTGGTGGGTTTAGAAAAAACTATAGCTGCTCGATTGCAACCATACAACCCTCTATGGTACATGGATGTTCTAGAAAAAGCAGAAGCTGCCAATTGGATCTTAACTACTGATGAAGTAGAACATTTAATTGGGGTTAAGCCCCATTGCAACCATGATCAAACTACTTACCATAGAGGTAGTTGGGCATTTATTAAAGTGGGGAAAGTTGGCGCACAAATAGGCTGGCGAGTTGAGAAACAAACCGACCAATCATAACAAGTGAACCACAGCGACTATCAAAGGTCGCTCCAAACTCTCAACTAACAACTTCTTTATCGAGAATAAACTTTTTGGCAGGGTGGTAACAGGTTCTTTTTCGCTAAATAGTCATGGATTTGATGTAATTTCAAATGACAAATATCTTTAGCAACTTCTTGAATGTTGAAGGTTTTAAATAAAGTGTCAGTCATAGCTTCTCGCATCATACCGAGAATCTGTGGTTCTGCTACTACAATCAGTTGTCTTGCCTGATGAGTCTGAATAAGATTTAGCATTGTATTGTTAATCTTATTGGCAAATCTTTTTTCAAATTCGATCTCATGTTTTTGGCGATGATCATCATAGCCATGAGCTTGACCACTAGCCCCTCGGTTGCGTCCAGTTTTAGTATTTGCCCAAAGCTCTTGCCCATGAAGTTCTTTGGTGGAATTAGCTAAACTGTCATGTTCGATTAAATTGGGACCAGATTCATATTCCGATGATGCTGTCGAATCTAAGATGAAAAAGCGTGCTTGAGATCCATTGATAACTGCAATGGCAAATTTACCCATAATTTCTACCTTGCAAAACTTATTATACTTTGATCCTATCAATAAAATGTATGGTTCCTAATAATTGCTAATAAAGCTTAAAATATGGCTTTTCCAGACAAGATTCTGATACTTTCTATTTATATTTTTGTTGAACTTGTTTGGGAAATTTTATAGTAGTCTAAATGTTAGGGGTATCTACTTGTCCCCTTAATACACCATATTTTTGATGATTAATATATTAGCAGCAATAGATTTTTCTGAAATTAGTTCTACAGTTATAGACCAGGCAGCAGCAATAGCAAAATCTTTTTCTAGTAAACTATGGTTAATTCATGTTGCTGCTCCTGAACCTGATTTTGTGGGCTATGGTACAGGACCACAAACTGAGCGTGACTGGAGAGCTCAAACTCTTAGAGAAGAGCATCGATATCTTCAAGATAAAGCTTTGGAATTAGAAAAAGCGGGAATTAAGGTAACTCCTTTACTGGTACAAGGAGCAACAGTGGAAACCATTCTCAACGAAGCAGCTAAACTTAAGGCAGAAATGATTGTGATTGGCTCTCATAGTCGTAGTGCTTTATATAAAACTTTGGTAGGTAGTGTCAGTGAAGGGATTGTCCGCCAGGCATCTTGTCCAGTATTAATAGTCCCGACAAGAATCAAAAATTAACAATAACCCAATCAATGAACAATGAACTATCAACTATGAACGAGTATTTTAAATTTACTCTTTCTGATTAATCACTTCTGGCTGCTGTATAACTATTCAACTCCTCAATGAGAGCATTTTTGGCTTCAGAATCAAGAAAAGAGGCTAGAAAAGAATTCTTAGCAAGTTGAATTATCTCACTTTGGCTCAATTTTAAAGCATCCATTGCTGCCTGGTAATTTTCAGCAATATAACCACCAAAATAGGCTGGATCATCTGAATTGACAGTAACACAAATCCCTAAATTCAATAGTTTTTTGAGATTATGTTGCTCCATAGAGTCAAAAACTTTGAGCTTAACATTGGATAAGGGGCAAACTGTGAGAGGAATTTGTTTCTTGATTAAATAATCGACTAATTCTTGATCTTCTTCACAGCGAACTCCATGGTCTATGCGACTAACCTGGAGTAATTTTAGTGCTGACCAAATATATTCTGGGGGTCCTTCTTCCCCTGCATGGGCGACGGTTAAAAAGTTTTCGGCTCTGGCGCGGTCAAATACTGCTGTAAATTTTTCGGGAGGATTTCCTTGTTCTGAAGAATCTAAGCCTACGGCAATAATTGTTTCTTTGTATGGTAATGCTTCTTTTAAAGTTGCCATTGCTTGTTCTGCACTTAAATGGCGCAAAAAACAGAGAATGATTCGGGAAGAAAGACCAAACTGAGATTCAGCATCTTTTAAGGCTTGATAAATCCCGTCATGAACCACTTTAAAAGGTATTCCTCGGTCTGTATGAGATTGGGGATCGACAAAAATTTCTGTGTGTCGTACATTTTGACTAATTGCTTTTTGGACATAAGCCCAAGTTAAGTCATAAAAATCCTGTTCTTGCTGCAAAACTTGAGTCCCTTGATAGTAAATATCCAGAAATGACTGTAAATTGTGAAAATTGTAAGCTTTTTTGACCGCAGATATTGATTCAAAGGGTAATTTAATCTGATTGCGCTCTGCCAATTTAAACATTAGTTCTGGTTCTAGAGTACCTTCGATATGAACATGGAGTTCTGCTTTAGGCAAATTGCGAATAAATTGGTTAATCATCACTCAAATTTGAATCAAGAGAAGGAAAAATAGTTAAGTAGATGTGCAAAATTAATTTGATAGTTCAGATAGGTATTAGGTATTAGGCATTAGAGAATAGGGAATATACCAATAATTCTGCTTAGAAGGAAAATTTATTGTGGATGGCGCACCATAGGGAAGACAGTAGGTGATTCTCCAGTTTTAATTTCAGCCATAACCTTAAATCCATGTTTTTCGTAGAATGGGACTTGTTGGGGACTAGAAGACTCAAGATAGGCGATCTGTTTATTAGAATCGCATAAACTAAGTTGATGGCTTAATAAGGTAGCTCCGTAACCTTTTTTTTGATGAAAGGAATCAACACCAAGTATTCCCAGATACCAATAGGGTTGGGAGGGATAGTAAGGCTCTATCTGTCCAAACATAGCAAATAGTTCCTCTTGCTTTTGTGGGGCAACAGTTTGTTGTATGAAAGCAGCCATATCATTACTATCGGGTTTGGTATTGGGAGGAAACCAAATAGCAGCCCCCAAATAGCCGTCAAGGTGATAGACGCTTTCCGAATCAAATGCCTTAGCAGCAAATGTTTTCACAAAATAGGGAAAATATTCTAGATATTCCTGGGGTGAGGGATACATCCAACGTGTTATGGGATCTTTACTAAATGCCAGTACTATTAAACTAACGATTGGCTCGAAATTTTCTCTAGTAGCCTTATGGATGATAGGTATAGTCATAATTGTTCTGAAATAATGCTTCGCTATATAACCAAATATACCTATATACGTAATATAGTCATATATATCAGAAAATAAGAGGTTATTTATTGTTGATTAATCTCTCTTCAAACAGAATATTAATTGGATTCCCAGATAAATCTGGGTTCTGCAATGACAGCCAGGATAAAGACGGGCATATTTACTCAATATAGGGTTAAATAGTAGATTTAACCATTTATTAGCTACAATATAATTGTAAGAGAAACTATATTAAGGTTCAATCAAACAAGGGGGCAGCCATGTCTAATTCTGTTGGCAAACCCGTTGGTGAGAAACTCCAAGATAGACCAGAACGAGATTATATTTGTGGTGACATCCAAGATAGTCTGTTAAACAATAAACAAAATTGGGAAAAACCAATTCCAGTTTTCCGATATGAGAACCAAGTTTATAAAGATTATTTTGCCTGGTTCTTGCAGCACACCGATGAAAAACAAAGGATATGGAACTGGTTTAGTGAAGAGTTTTTACCACGCTTAGAAACTCGCGATGTGTTAATTGATGCAGGAGCTGGCAACGGAGAAATTATGTCCCACTTTCTGCCAAAATTTCACAGATGTATTGCTATTGAACCATCACCCGCCTTTACCACCGACCTACTCAAACTAATTCCTGAGCAATATCTCTATCAGACAACAATTATTGATGCTCCACTCTCATTGCCTAAAGCTAATTTAGTTATAGAGTCTCACGTAAAATATTATATCCCAGCAGAAGAGTGGGAAATTAACACTGATCGTCTAATATCATGGCTGACACCTGGGGGATGTTTAGTTGAAGTGCTTGAAAGCGAACATTCTGATTTTCAAAGAATGAGAGCAGAATTTCTTGGACAAAAGTATGTAACAGAGCTTCAGCAGTTCGCCTGGCAGTATGGTCGTCGGAAAAATGTTGAGATTGAAGTAGATACGCGACGGGCATGGGTAAGTTGTACTTCTCTGGAAATGATGTTAGGAATAGCCATTTTTATGATGAATGATGTCCCTCCCGATGTATTGTCAAACCATTCGGGTAGACCAACTTACAAACAACTAGCCAGATGGATTCACCAAAACTCTTATTCTCCTGATGGGGTGTATCGGATGTCTTGTGTGCAAGATTTTGTTAAGTATTTTCATCCCTAGGAGTCTTAAATATTGAAGCGATTGATCGCCAATAACAGTATTTTGACACTAATGAAAATAGAAATAGGCATACCGGGAGATAAACCATTGAGCAATCTACAATTTGTAACCAAACTGACGTAGTAGGTTTTTACGTGCTTGAATATCTTCTTCGCTTTCTACTCCTTGAGGTGAATACCCATCTACAACTCCCAGAATCCCTCGCCCTTGTTCTGTTTCGGCAATAATGACTTCTACAGGGTTGGCTGTGGCACAATAGATATTACAGACCTCAGGACATTGCTTA
This sequence comes from Xenococcaceae cyanobacterium MO_167.B52, assembly GCA_030065315.1. Lineage (GTDB taxonomy): Bacteria > Cyanobacteriota > Cyanobacteriia > Cyanobacteriales > Xenococcaceae > JASJCP01. The sequence goes on from JASJDB010000046.1 coordinate 9,650, forward strand.
ATCGCATTGAGGAAATTGATCGGATAAGCCTCTTGAAGCAAGATAATAAAACTATGTCCTGCGCTTAGTGCTTGGGCATTTGCGATCGCCTGTTGTTGCAGAGTCTCATCATTTCCCACTGTCCGAATCAGGCACTGCCCCGAAGCTTCACAGAAAGCAATCCCAAACTTCACCTGGGATGATGCCCCCACCATAATCTCATAGAGGTCTTCTACAGTTTTAATAAAATGGGTTTGACCCAGAATTAAATTTGCGCCTTCAGGAATCTCTACTTTTACCGATTTAAGTTCCACAAGTTTTCCTCCTCATCCAATAACTAATAATGGGACTTTAACAAAAATTGAGCCTCGGACAAAGCCCCAACTAGCTGTTTATTACTTTTAAGCTTGGTAGATTACTAGAGGTGTATTTACGGATAATAGACTATTATTTTTAATGCTATCAAATATCAACTTAATAAATCTGTAATGGTTAATCAGTCTAGTTCTAGAGATTTTTCTTGGTCATATTGGTCGATTGTTCCAATCTATCCTTATGGTCAGAGACGAACTATTCGTCGAGAAGTGATTAAAAACTCAGTCTGGACTTTTGAGCAACTTCAAGGAATTTTTTATGTTGTTGTGCCAATCCGTATGACTGTGGTGAGATTGGAGGAAGGAGGATTGTTAGTGTATGCTCCTGTTGCTCCTACTATTGAATGTATGAGATTGTTACAAGAGTTGGTAGCAGAACATGGAGATGTTAAATATATTATTCTTCCTACTATTTCGGGAGTGGAACATAAAGTATTTGTTGCCCCTTTTGCCCGAAAGTGTCCTCAAGCTCAAGTATTTGTCGCACCAGATCAATGGAGTTTTCCGATCAATCTGCCTTTAAGTTGGCTGGGACTACCTAAAAAACGCACTCACATTTTACCTGTTGATAGTAGTACCACTCCTTTTGCTGGTCAATTTGACTATGCAATTCTCGATACTATTGATTTAAATTTGGGTTGGTTTTCAGAAGTTGTTTTTTATGATAAGCGATCGCGTACTTTACTAGTTACTGATACTATTGTTTCTATTCCTGAAAATCCACCACAAATTAATTTAGTCGATCCCTATCCTTTACTGTTTCATTCTAGAGATCAGGCTTGGGATCCTATGATGGATAATTATGAGTCTCGTCGTAAAGGATGGCAAAGAATTGCTCTGTTTGCCATGTATTTTCAGCCCAGTGTGTTGGGAGTCCCTCAATGGTTAAGAGTATTTCGAGATGCGTTTCGTGCCAGCGATCGCAGTAAACAGGGTTATTTTGGTTTATATCCTTTCCAGTGGCAAGATAATTGGCAACAGTGTTTTAATTCTCTACGAGGAAATGGTCGTTTATTTGTAGCACCAATTCTGCAAACTCTGATTCTAAATCGCGCTCCTAAAGCTACTTTAATGTGGGCAGATAAAATTGCCCAGTGGGATTTTAACCAAATCATTCCCTGTCATTTTGATGCTCCTATTTACGCTCAACCCCAAGAATTTCGCCAAGCTTTTGCTTTCTTGGAAAACAATGCAGAAGTAAGCAAGACTTATCCCTTACCAAAAGAAGAATTTGCCACTCTGCAAGCGATCGATAATACCATCTGTAAGTTACGTCTGGTACCTCCACCTGTAGAATATTGAATTTACCAAAGCTAGTTAACTTAACGTGAGTTCGGAGTTCGGAGTTCGGAGTTCGGAGTCCTAAAGGATACCGCTACGCATATGACCTTCGGTAGTCGCTGACGCGCACGGAGTTATGATTTTCTTAACGAAAGAATGAGGATTTCAAGGCTATCTAACGACTATCCAAACTCGAAAAATTACAGTTTTTTAGCTTCGTCGAACTGACGTTAACTTAAAACCCGTCCACTTAGAAAAGTGTAGTTTTATTTTTAATTACTGTTCCCTATTTCCTGTTCCCTCTTCCCTTATGCGTAGGGGTATCATTTAGGACGAACAGATAGCTAAAAACTACTGGTTTCAAACTAGATGCGGTTTAATTGGTTAACTTTCTCTGCACTATTCAATAAAATCTGAGGGTTAGCCTGTTTGGGAGATATGATATTAGTTATCCCTTGAGCCTGGATAGTAACTTCAGGATTAATCAACATATTTCTACCAGAGACTGCTGTTGAGGCATTATCATCCCAAATTTTAGCTAATTTCTGACGAATCTTTTGAAACTCACTATTGTTTTCAAAATTAACTAGAGTAAAATAACGCTTAATTCCTTGAGTATCTACTTCCATGGCATAGATATCAAACTTGAGTTGAGGACTTTGGGGAAATTTTACCAGTTTACCAGTGAGAGTATTTTCCTGATTATGCCATGAGGCGATTGCATCTAAAACTTTGATCGGTTCTGGTTTTGTCGTATCTAATTTTAAATGAATAGGTTGTTGCGGTCGGATTTGAATTTGATAGGAAAGCTCAATAATATCGCCCCGATAAAGATTTTGACTATATTCAGTACTGGTTACATAAATAGGAATTACACCATCTTGGTACTCTACTACTAAAATTTTGCCCTCTGCACCAATAGCATGGACTTTGCCAACTAGACTTGTTTGCTCTCGTAATTCTTCAGGAAAATCCGCTTTTCTTTGATAAGGAGCAAAATCTCCTGGTTGTGACCAGCTTGCTAATACTTGAATTGAATCTACTGCAATATGTTGTTGTGGACTACGATTAGGAATTATGTTTCCTTGAATACAGACCCCATCATGACGATTGAGTGTTTTAAATTGGTTGAGAGTAGCTGAATTATTAGCTAACAAGGAAAATTCGCGACTGCTAAAAAAATTATTAGGCTCCCGTACAGACAAGACAAACATTTGGGATTCTGGTGCTGCACCATGAATTCTGCCAATGAGTCCAGTAGTCTCTAATTCTTGGGATAATTTGGCTAATTCTAAACCTTGATAAGCTTTTGGGTCGTAACTACAGAGATTTTTATTGGCACTAAAAACTGTGGGCAAAGCAACTAAACATATGGTTAAACAGATTAATAACCCAAATAAATATTTTTTAGCCATATTGCGATCGCTTTTTCTAGATTATAATTCAATGAAAGTATTTTAGAGCTAAATTGATTTTAGTCTTCTGTTAATACTTCTCCAATAGCAAAGTCGGAAGCAGCTAAAACAAAGATTGTAGAGGGTAAATCTATCACTTTAGCTTGGAGATTTTCATAGTATTCTACGTAGTTTTCTCTGGGAGTTGCCATGCCTAAAAATACTAAATCTGCGTTACGGGAATATTGGCGTAAAATCTCGCCAAAAGGGCGACCTTGGGAAAGCAAAACTTGAGGGTTTACATCATTAATACGGAGTTTATCAATATATTCTTGCAGATTATCCTCTGCTGCTGCTGCTGCTGCCTTATCAGGTACTACTAATTTGAGATAGATACGGGCATTGCGCCAATTAATATCAGTACGTAATAAATAAGCTAACAACAGCATCAAACTGCCGTTGGCTTGAATACCAGCCCACCACACATCAATACGACGGCGACCACCAAAACCCTGTTTAGTATTTTCATGGAAGATCACCACATTGCGTTTACTAGCATGAATTTGCGTGATCGCCTTACAGAATTGTTCTCTGCGGGAAGGTTCTTCACTGTCTCCCAACAGAATAGTATTAGGAACCAGAGGACCCAAGCCATAGGTTTCTACAAGTCTCATTGCCCCGTCAAAAGGATCATTAGCAGTAATGACTCGTACTAAAGCTCTAACTCCTCGTTTTTTGAGATATTCCCGAATTGTCTTTTCTAATTTGATTTGTTGCCCCAAATCTCTAGAGCCACTGGGTAAAACGCTAGAAACTGTCATCAAGCTACGATTATGACTAAAGGAGTCCGCTAGTTCAATTAAAGACCAACGTTTTTGGGGTGCGCCAGAAAGTACCAGAATATGAGGTCGCCAGTTTTTGGTATCATTCTCTTCCTCCATCTGGAAAATCCCCATAGCAATTAACGCCATCCAGATTCCGCGCCTGGTATCTCCCCAGGTAGTTCTTAATTCTCGTCTTTGGAGCCAAATATAAATCAGAGAAACGATCACCGCAGCCAAAACAGTAGAACCCGCATCGATCAAAAACATTACCCCTAAGCAGCCAATAGCACCAAGAAGGGATAATGACCAATGAACTTTAAAAGTAGGACGAAAAGAGGGACTTTCTAAAAAGCCTTCAATTCCAGCAGCGACATTTAACACCAAATAAGTAGTTAAGAAAAACATACTTAATATAGGTGCAATTAAATTTAAGTCTCCCACACAGACAGCAGCGATCGCAAATCCTAAGGTTACGATTGTACCATTACGAGGTTCATCTTCTTTGCCGTAACCAGCACCTAAAGGATTAAAAAACTGTGGTAAGACCCGATCCCTCACTAAAGCTTGTAAAACCCTAGGCGCACCTAAAATACTACCAATAGCACTACTAAGAGTTGCTCCCCAAACTCCTATGAGAATAGCAGGAGCCCATAGGGATATTTGCTGCATAATCAGGGGATTTTCAATTAAATTTGCTGTATCGGCTCTAAACACAAGAACGATGGGCAATATCATATAAATTGCATAGCCTGTTCCCACTGCTGCGAGGGTTCCTTTAGGAATCGACTTGATGGGGTCTTTCAAATCCCCTGACATATTAACCCCTGCCATAATCCCCGTGACCGCAGGAAAAAATACGGCAAATACCGTCCAGAAAGGTGCTGTATTTGCCGTAGGAGTAGTAAACATCTGAGGTTCTACTTCTGGTACAGAATGACCAAAAATCAGGGAGAGTAGGGATAGAACAATCCCCGCCATAATAAAATATTGGGCTTTAATGGCAATGCTGGCAGAAGTGATTGCCAAAATTCCCACTAAAATTGTCACCACTAAAGCTACATAAACTTGATTGAGATCAAATCTAGGAAAAGCATCTACAAAACTTTCGGCAAAGCCAATAGTGTAGAGAGCTACAGAAATTGCCTGAGCAAAGTAAAGGGATATTCCTACCGCACCACCAGTCTCAATTCCTAAAGAGCGACTGATCATATAGTATGCTCCACCTACTCGAACCACTCGGTCTGTTGCGATCGCACATACTGATAAAGCTGTTAAAAAAGTGATTGCTGTAGAAATAGTAACAATTATTAAAGTATTAATTAATCCAGCATTTCCGACTACCCAGCCGAAACGCAGGTACATAATTACTCCTAAAATGGTCAAAATTGAAGGAGTATATACTCCCCCAAAAGTACCTAAGCCAGATTCTGAGATTAATGGTTCATCACTAGGGCTAGTTTTACTAGCTGAACTAAAAGGAAATTTCACTATTTCGACACCTTAAAGGGAATAGGGACTAGGGAATAGGGAGACTTAATATTCAAGGCATAAGAAAGCATCATCCTCTATTGCCTTTTGCCCGTCCCCTTTTTCCACCGAATTATACAGCCTGGTAATTAAAGCAAGCATATTATTACGGATACCTACTAATATAGCCACTGCTTAGGGACTAATTTGAACGGTATTTCTACAAGTAAAAAATTAATGGTATGATGATTGTTTGCAGTTTAAATTTATTTTCTGACCAGAAACTATGGCTTTAACCCAACAACACAAACAAGAGATTATGGGTGAATATCAGGTTCACGAAACTGATACTGGTTCTGCTGATCTCCAAGTAGCAATGCTAACCACCAGAATTAACCAACTTACAGAACACCTCAGAAATAACAAAAAAGACCACTCTTCCAGAAGAGGTCTCTTAAAAATGATTGGTCGTCGTAAACGTCTTCTAGCTTATATTCAGAAGAAAGACTATGGACGTTATCAAAAACTAATTGGTCGTTTAGGAATTCGTCGTTAATTGATATTAAAGTAATTATGAGTTGACCAAGTTACCAAGGGGCTGGGAAACTGGAACAATACGATACTGAACAATTTAAAATTAATTTTATGGCTAAAAATTCTAAAAAGAACCGCCTGCCTTTTGAACCCAGTAGTAACAAGAAAAAACCAGCAAAAACAGCCCCTACATCCACAACTAAAGTTGATTCAAAGTCTAGCAAAGACCAAAAGTCTTCTAAAAATAGCAACTCTGATGCCAGTTTATCTGCCATTCCTAAGGCTGTTAGTAATAGAATGGTGCGTCGGATGTTAGTTTTTTCGGGAATTCCTACAGCTTTAGGGATATCTTCATTCTTTATTTTTTATTGGTTATTCTCCCGTAACTTATTAGATTTTCCGCCCTATCTAGTAGTTTTTGTTTCCGCAGGTTTATTCGGTTTAGGGGTAATCGGCTTAAGTTACAGTATTTTTTCCGCTTCCTGGGACGAGAACAGACCTGGAGGAATTATCGGTTTTTCCGAATTTAAAATTAATTTTGGTCGCACTGTTTCCGCCTGGCGGAATGGTCGTAAAAAAGCCTAAATTTTTTGTTAACACTCCCCATAGCTAGATTCACAATCATTATCGACTTAGCTAGTTTTCGATTTATAAGTAAGCCTGAATACTAATGATTTCAGGGCTATCTAATACTAAATCCTGTTTAGACGACCTTCGGTAGTCAAGGGCGCGACATAATACTGTTCGGTTAAAAAAGTTATCTGTTGAGAAAGAGAGAGAGAAGACAAGGAAGAGAGGGAAGAGAGGGGAGTTTTTTCTATCACTTCTTCCCATACT
>JASJDB010000047.1 GCA_030065315.1 Xenococcaceae cyanobacterium MO_167.B52
CCAATAATTAAGGCTTGTTGAAAAACTATGTTTAATAAATATTGATGACTATAACCGATCGCTTTTAAAGTAGCGAACTCCTTGAGATGTTCAGAAACATTGGTATAAAGTATTTGGTAAACTACCACAGCCCCGACAATAAAGCTCATGACGACATTCAAATTGAAGGTAAAGCCAATAGGTTGGCTAGTTTGCCAATAGTTTTGTTCAAAGTTAATAAATTCTTGTTTGGTAAAAACTTGGACATCTTGAGGTAAATATTCTTGCAGCTTAAGTTTAAAATTTTCTGGGTCAGCACCTGTTTTCAACTTTATTAAACCAATATCAATAAAGCCTTTTTCTCTGGCATTAGAAATTCGTAAAAAATTAAGATCGCTAGTAATGATATTGCCATTAAAAGCAAAAGAAGTTCCTAATTCAAAAAAGCCTACTACCTTGACCCGACGATTACTTATTTCAGTAATCAGAGCATTATCTCCCTCAAATTGTTCGGCGATTGCGCCAAATTCGCTCCGAGAATGGCGATCAAATAAGACTGCATCGGGTTGCTGAAGTTTCTCTAGATTAGACTTAATTCCAGGTAAATCGAAGGTTTGGTGTCTGAGGTCAAAACCAATCATCGCAATAGCATGCCAAGAATCTCTCGATTCGGGATTTTTCCAAGTGGCAGGCTCAAAATAAATCGGATTGACATATTCAACCTCTTCAAAAGCGAGAGCTTGAGACAAACGCCGTTGAGAAAAGCTTCGCATGTCAGCCAAATTTGTCGAGCGATTGCTAATAATAAAACAGTCTCCCTGTAAGCCTTGGTGAAAACGGACTGCACCGTCAAACAAAGCATCGCGAATTCCCAATTGGAAAAAGATAATTACAACTGCAAAAACTACGCCCGAAAGGGCAATCAAAAAACGAATTTTTTGATATTTTAGTTGTAACCAAGCAGTAAATAAGCGATCAGACATTTACTTAATCTCTGAACTGTATCTGTTTGGAAGTTTCGATAATGACGTTAACCTGTAAGTTAGTTAAACTAGCTACTTTTTGGCTATCTTCAGGATTTAAACGAATTTTGACCTCTACAACTCTGGCATCTACATCTGCTACGGGATCGGTACTCAGAACATCTTTAGTGCCAATTTGCCAACCAATATCATCTACAGTTCCAGTCAATTTGGGCATAATTCCGCCACTGGTGATAATTGCCCTTTGACCAATGCTGATACGAGCAATATCGGTTTCATAGACTTCCGCAACTACGTACATATTCTCGGTATTACCCACTTCTACAATACCTTCGGTCTTATTTACCAGTTCCCCAGACCAAGTATTAATTTCCAGAATTTGTCCTTCAATCGGCGACTTGACGTAAGCTAATTCCAAATCCGCTTGTGCTTTCTTGACCACAGCTTCAGCAACTTCTAATTCCGCTTGAGCGACGGACACATCTACATCTCGAACTTCTGCGATCGCTTGAAAACTCGCTTCGGCTTGACTAATTTGCTTGGTTAAAGTTTTTTTAGTTCGGGCTAAGTTAGCTTTGGCTTCGCTAATTTGTTGTGTTAGAGTTTCTTTAATTTCAATTAAATTAACTTCTGCTGCTGTTAATTGTTTTTGAGTAGTTTCTTCCAACAAACAAACTCGGTCTCTGGCGGAAGCAGCGATCGCTCCATCTGATAGTAAAAATTCATATCGCTGACACTCTTTAGTAGCATTGATTAATTCAGCCTTGAGCTTGTCAATATTTGCCTGTTGGGAATTGCTTTGTCCTTGTAGTTGAGCTTTTAGACTAGCAATACTAGCAGTTTGGCTATTAATTTGTCCCACTAATTCAGCTTGGATCTCTTGAAATTTGGCATTTTGGGCGGCGATATCTCCTTTCTTTGCTCCCGCTTTCACTTGAGCTAAACGAGCTTTATTTGCTAGTACTTGCTTTTGAGCTTGTTCTAGAATAGCCTGGAGGCGTGGTTGATCGTCGAGAATAGCAATAGTTTGACCTTTAGTAATGTAATCGCCTCTTTTAACTAAAAGTTGTTCGACTTTTGAGCCTTCCCGAAAAGCTGATGCGGATACCTTAATTACTTCACCTTGAGGTTCTAAATAACCAATTGCTGCAACAGCTTGGGGAAGTACCTGACTTTCGTAAGCTGCCTCTGAACCACTTTGATCAACTTGTCTAGCAGTAAAATAGTAGCCTAAGAATGTTCCAGCAAAAAGGGTGAGAATTATTAAGGAAGCTATGGTCAAGCGACCTTTTGGCTTGGCAAGTAACTGATATTTCACGCTAAATTCAGATTTTCACTGTTTCTAGTGCTGACAAAACTTAGCAATTAAGCTTGGTAATCCAACTATTATTTACTTATTCCAAAATAGTAAGGCTAGAGCTTTTTCCAGTTGTTTTTTGAGCAAGCTGCTAGAACTGTTTTTTAGCTTAAGTTCATCTTCTAATAAAATTTCTTCACTAGTTGATTGATGACTAGGTAGCTTGGGAGCTCCAGGAATCCCAGCTGAGGTAATCAAAGGGGTAGTTTCTGGGAGGAAATTCCAAGTTTCAGTAATCTTGGTTTTCTTGGGGTCAGAGCTAGAATTTTGCCAAGGATCCGCAATATTTTGCTTGTTTAAACTTGAATTTGGTTGATCAGTTGGCTTTTTCGCATTATCGGGGAACATGATTATCATCTCCTATGATTTATTGAATTTCTCTCTTTTGTTTCTCTTCACTTCTCTCGCCAATTATTCGTACTGATGTATGTGAAATTGGTTCATTCTTTGGTTACTTTGCTCTAAAACTCGTTGTCGATAATCTTCTAGGTCTTGAATTGTGGAATCAAGTTGTTCTTGCAAATGATCAAGCTTGCTAATTCGACTTCTTAAACCATTAAGATCTTTCTTGAGCAAACCAGTTTGATGTTTCTCAATCTCTCCTCTAGGACCATAAAGTCGATATTCTCTTTCCCATTTGTCAAATTGATCTCTCCAGTAATGAATTAATTTAGAAAGCTCTTGATTTCTTTCCATAAAATCACCTCCTAAAAGTTAAATATATAACTTACACATTGAAACAAAAAACTAAGATTGGAGGGAATAGGGAACAAATAGAATATGAGTTTTATAACTTTTTTTAACAAATAATAATTACTAAAGAAAACTCTCAAATCCTTACCCTGTCTCAACCACAAATAAGAAATTAAATGATGAATAGCTTATTATTGGTGGATTATCACTGGTGTACCAATTTTTGCCCAATTAAATAACCATTCAGCATTACTCAAAGGAAGATTAATGCAACCATGACTCATGGGACGACCAAAATTGTTGTGCCAATATGCACCATGAATAGCATAACCACGGTCAAAGTACAGCACATTGGGAACATCTGGTACATCATAATCTGCACCACGCATTCTATCTTGGGGATATTTTCTTTGAATTTTGTAAACCCCTGGATAAGTAGGTGTTTTGGCTTTACCCGTAGAAATTACCGCAGTAAAAGTTTGGTTTTTGCCTGACCAGGCAAACAAATGTTGGTCAGAAAGATCAATTTCAATCCAATTTGAACCTGATCGCTTAAGATTGTCAATTGTTTGGGCAACTGTGTTTTTTGGTGCTGGATTAGCTAATACTGCATCAGATGGCTGAGATGCCATCGTGGTTACAGTTGCGATTAGAATAGCTAAATGAGCGACCTTACTCTTGAAAAAAGCTCTTTTTCATCCTTTTTCAGCTCCTATATTAATTTAATTTTTATTAGAACTAAGATATATTCGGCGTTCATTTTCGCTAACAGTTTGAGTTTCGATGATTTTGCCAGTAACTTGAGTGCCGTCTTCAAGATTGACTACTAAGTTTTCTCCAGGAACAATAATGGGACATTCTCCTTCTACTTCTTCCCATCTGAGAAATACTCCATCTAAAAAGTAATCAAAGATGCAGAAATATCTATCGTCTTTTTTTGCCGTACCAGTACTCATAATGTTTCTACTCCTACAAGCTACAGAGTCAGTTCGTTCTGTTCCACTCCAGTCCCTATTACTAAAATCGCGCTCACGCAGTGACAGGCTTTGCCCGCTCGCTTAAAGCCTATCTGGCTCATAAAACATCTAAATTCATCGTTTCTATTGATGATGAAGTTCATCGGAGAAAATCAGAATTTGGTTTTCAGTAAGCTAGGGGACTATATCTTCAAGATTAAGAGAAAAGTTTGAGAAACCTGTGAAGAAGTCTGGCAATTTTTCAGCAAAATTCTTCCTAAGTTAGCTCTTAGTAGAAAGTTAACCAGGTGTAGGTACTTATTATGAGTGACATAAGCGATCGCTTTTTGTTTATTTTTATGAGTAATAAATAATACTGAGCTATCACAAATTTCTCAAATTATTTAGATAGTCTAGAATTAAGAATATAAATTGGTGGAAAATTATTTTAATTTAATCAGTTCCAAAGATACCTATCCCTATCTAATTTACACTTATTCCCCATATATCTAGTTGTGAAGCTTCTAATCTCAAAATAGAGCAAAATACCATTTATTTGTAGATTGTTTTGCCTCACCATCACAAAAATTTCTCACAGAGGGAAGGAGGAAATCGTGACCAATTCCCAGTTCGTACCTGATAAGCCTAAAACTACCACAGACCAATTTGAGGTAGAGCGTAAACAAATGGTACAGACCCAATTACGCGATCGCAGAATTCAAGATCAAAGAGTTTTAGCAGCTATGTCTAAAGTGCCTCGCCATGAATTTCTTGACTCTTGGTCTCAAGATCTGGCTTATAGCGATCGCCCTTTACCAATAGATTATCAGCAAACTATTTCTCAGCCCTACATCGTAGCTTACATGACCGAGGCTGCCAATATTGCCCCCAGTGATCAGGTCTTAGAAATTGGTACTGGCTCTGGCTATCAAACAGCGATACTGGGAGAGATAGCTAGACAAGTTTATTCCGTTGAGATTATTCCCCAATTAGCCAAAAAAGCTAGGGACACTCTTACTCACTTGGGGTACAAAAATATTGAAATTAAGATTGGCGATGGCTACGAAGGCTGGGCAGAACACGCTCCTTATGATGCAATTATCGTCACTGCTGCCCCAAAATATATTCCTCATGCTTTAATCAAACAGCTAAAGATTAACAGTAAGATGGTTATTCCTGTGGGTACATGGCATCAGGATATAGTTGTGCTGACTAAAAAAGAAAACGACATAGTTATCGAAAAAACTATTCCTGTCCGTTTTGTACCTATGACAAAAAAATCCTGCTGTTGAAAACTTCTAATGATTGTTAAAGGTTGTGCATCACTTGCTCAATTAAAACAAATCTCGGTCTTCCAAGATGTCCCTAAAATCGAACTGGAAAGTCTGGTTACTCGTAGTTATGTTCGAGAATATCAGAGGGGTGAAATAGTGATACAAGAAGGCGATCGCATTTCTGCCCAACTTCATGCTTTAATTATAGGAACGCTAGAAATAAAAAAGACTGCCGATAGTGGGAAAGAAACCCTAGTGCGCCTTATTCCCCCAGGGGAAATTTTTGCTGCGCCAGCTATATTTGGTAATGGAATCTCTCCTGCCACGGTAATCTGTCAAATAGACTCTCAAATATTAACTATAGACCGAGATGCTTTATTACAAGCTATTTCACAATCCCCAGAAATTAGTTTAAGAATTCTAGAAGTATTTAACCAAAGGCTGCAACAACTCCACAATACGGTACATGGATTAATTTCTGAACGGGCAATAGTACGGTTGATTAGATTGATTCAATATTATCGCGATCGCGATGGTAGTTACACTGTGGCAGAAGGGGATTGTTTAAATATCAAACTACCTTACTATCAAATTGCTCGCAGTATTGGTATTACCTATGAAGAATGTGTACGTATGTTTAAAAAACTTAAAGGAATAGCGATTTATAAAAGAGGTGGAACAATTATTATCAAAAATTGGAAACAGCTTGAAAATGCCAGCAATACCAGTTCTCAGAAGTAATAAGAGACTTAGTAGATGGCTAGGGAATCAATATTGTTCGGATAAGCCTAAAAACTTAATGAAATTAGGGGGTGTGGGGAGTGTGGGAGGTGTGGGAAGTATGGGAAGAAGTGATAGAAAAAACTCCCCTCTCTTCCCCCTCTTCCTTGTCTTCTCTCTCTCTTTCTCAACAGATAACTTTATTTTATTTAATTAAGTTATTAGCTCATGGCTGCACGAGAGCGGTCATAAATAGTGTTAAAGTCATTGGCTGTTTTGCCTTGAATATGAATGTGAAACTTAGGATCGACATCGACACCAATTTCAGCAGCAGTACGAGCTAACATCGATCTTTCACGATTTACAACTAATTTATGGTGATTGATAAGTAAAGAACGAGCTTGACTTTGAATAGACATTTTTTTCTCCTGGTTATCCTTACCACAAATATATCATAAAAACTGTATCAAAATATACTTTTTTGTCTTCACGACATCTTCAACTTGTTCTTCTAGTTTGAAAGTGCAACAACTTGCTAGCTTTTAAAATTTCTCTCTCAATAGTGTGTGTGCTCAAGACTGTCTAATGAGGCAGTCTTTTTTTTGGAGACTCAGTAAATTTGCCAACCCTGGTTTTAAATTCATTAAAATTTAACCTAACAAGCCTAATTATTTATTAGAACTTTACCTAAAGGGTAAAAATTATACTTATAATGAGGTTGATTACATCAAACTTAGCCATTTATATTTAACCAATTAAGTTTATTTTTAGCTTTTAAAATCTCTCTCTTAATAGTGTGTGTGGTCAAGACTGTCTGATAAGGCAGTCTTTTTTTGGAGAGTAAGTAAATTTGCCAACTCTGGTTTTAAATTCATTGGTTTTAAATTCATTAAAACTTCACCTAACAAGCCTAATTATTTATTAAAGCTTGATCTAGAGAAGCCAAATCCTAGTTATAATTAGGAGAATTAAATAAAACAGAAACTTATTTTGACCTGATTAAGTTTAGTTATATTTTTTTCTTAACTCTTGAATAACTTGTATAATCTTGACTGCTTAATTAAGTGGTCTTTTTTTCTGGAATTTATAAAATATTAATTATATTAATGTTTATTTCTCTGTCTGAATTTTCTTTTAATAGTTTTACTAATAGAATTTTTGAAAGTACTATGAACCAAGACATAGCCATCGAAAGTAATATAATATATCAAATCACTGTCCAGTTAGAAAAGTGTAGTTTTATTTTTAATAGACATCTCCATAATATAATCAAAACGGAAATCTAATGTTCAGATAAGGCTTAAACTAAGCCAAAAATCGACAAAAATGAGGAATTACACCTGGAAATATATTCGGAAATATCCTCGAAATGTAAAATGGTTATTAGGAATTGATTTTGAGTAATTACAACAATTAATCGAACAGGGAAAGTTTTTACATCAAAAAAAGCAAGAAAAAAAGTGCCAAGAAGAATTAGGAGAATAGGAATTGATAGTAGATAGTGAAGAGCAATCAAGAGAAAGACCTAAGAACTATCAAAATCAAACTAAAAAAAATACTATTCAGGAAAGCAGAAAAATCATACTTTTAAAAATCAATTTATTACATTGCCATTAGGCTCAGAGATTGTAGATTTAGTAGTAGGAAGATGCAGTTTAACTGTTACCGATTTCCGCTTCTGAGCGAGACAGCATAGTTTCTTTTGTATGTTCTTCATCTTGGCGATGTTGAGCCATTAAGTCCCTAGCTTCTACCTCTATTCCTTGGTCAGAAGATTGCTCAATTTTTTCTTGGGAACGCTGTAACATATTGTCCTCAATATGTTCTTCATGGTGACGTGCTTCCGCCATTGATTTTCTAGCTTCTTCTTGAGTATTCATCTTATTCTGACAATTTGTAATTATCTTTTAAAGTTTGATTGACATCCTCTCCTGTTAAGCTCTTACCTACTTTTAACGGGAGAGTCCAGAAGTTGATTAGTCAAACAGCAACGGCTTTAGCATGGTTGACTAGTCTGGGAGACAAATTGACAATCTGGTTTTTGTGGTGGCGATATTGAACGGAAAAATTGGGCATTTCTTGCCAGCACCTTCTACAAAACCATGCTTCTCGATGAGCATGAAAGTAGTGAATCATCGGGGTAGAGCAGCAAGGACAAATGGCTAATGTGTTCATGATTATTTCAACTCAATTTAATAAAAGACAAACAGTTAGGCGGATTTATCTTCACAGGAAGCAATAGTCTCAATTTCTGTTAACTGCCGAGGAACTTGATTAACCTGTAGATTTTGACAAGGAATCATTTGTATAAACCTTGGATGAGCTACTGAAGCAGTGTAAATTTCTAATTGTCCTTGGGGTATTGCTTCAAAAAAAATCCTTTGTTGGGGAAAGACGATCTTTTCTGAGTTTAAATTTAGACTCTGGGGGACTCGAATCACCTGCATTTTTCCACTAGAATTAGTGTAGTAACACAGTATTTTTGAGATAGTTTGAGCAGTAGCTCTTTGCCAATTCGAGGACATAAGTTTCCTTTGGGTTGTTCCTATTTCCATCTGCCAAGAATCATAGTGGGGGATTTTGAGGAAGTTGTGAAGAAATTAAAAAAATATTAAATAGTTTTTTCAAGCAAAGAAGATGGCAACTATTGAGGAACTGAAACATAAAATTGCTACAGCCAGTGATTTGCAGTCTGTAGTTAAAACGATGAAAGCTTTGGCAGCTGTCAGTATTCGTCAGTATGAAAAAGCGGTAGAGTCTTTGAGTGAATATGATCGCACCTTAGAATTGGGATTACAAATTCTCCTAAAAAATCGACCAGAAGTGTTATTGAGAAAAACAGCTATTTCTCATAGCCGAATTGGAATAGTGGTTTTTGGTTCTGATTGGGGAATGTGCGGTCAATTTAATGAACGAATTACTAGCTATGCCCATGAAAAACTGATGACTTCTCATACTAGTGCTGAAAAATCTCTTATTTTAGCCATTGGTTCTAGAGTATATGACCGTTTGGAAGCATCAGGATGTAAATGTGAAGCTTACTTTACCCTGCCCAGTTCTATTGGGGGAATCACCTCTGTTATTCAAGAAATTGTCCTAATTTTAGAGCGATGGCAACGGGAAACCCAGGTAGAGCAAATTCTAGTTTTATACAATCAAATTCTTAGTGGTGCTACTTATCGTCCTACTGCTCTACAAATTTATCCTCTCAATTTACCATGGCTGAAAAGTTTACAACAAAAACAATGGAAATCTCATAGCTTACCTACTTTCACGATGAATGAGGAGCAGTTAGCAGCAGCTTTATTTCGTCAGTATTTCTTTGTCTCCCTTTATCGTGCTTGTGCGGAATCTTTAAAAAGTGAAAATACCAGTCGTCTAACTGCAATGCAAATGGCGGAAAAAAATATTGCGGAGCGTTTAACGGAATTGACTATGGACTTAAATCATCAGCGTCAAACCACTATTACAGAAGAATTACTCGATATTGTTTCGGGCTTTGAAGCCCTGAATAGTTAAGCATCCGTGGAGTTTTCCCAGCCCAGGAATCCTGAGATTTGACTGGCTAAGGTAAGAGCATCAAAAGGCTTATTAATTACCCCTTTGGCACCAGCAGCGTAGAAACGACGGCGATCGCTGGCTTGGGCTTTGGCGGTAATAAAAATCGTGGGAATGTGCTTAGTCTTGGCGTTATTTTGTAATTCTGCCAAGGTTTGCAGTCCGTCCAATCCCGGCATCATAGCATCTAGAAGAATCGCATCTGGTTGTTCAGCTTCAGCGATCGCAATTCCTTCCTTGCCATTGGCAGCAAGCATCATGTCCCAACCAGTCTCTAATTCAAGACAAAAAGAAGCCAGAACTCGAATATCTTCTTCGTCGTCAATAAATAAAATACGTTTGGCTTTCATCCGATTAACTTTAAATAAGTTCATAATTGAGCTATCTTCAACTATAAACTGTGTACAAACAAGAACCTTATTGCTCTGAGATAACATTATAAGGAGCATTGTGAGATTTTTTTTGTTAAAAAAACCCAAAATATTTGGTTCTCTGTATTAATTTTGAGTTCACTTCATTCCAAACTAATACTGTTCGGTTAAAAAAGTTATCTGTTGAGAAAGAGAGAGAGAAGAAGGGAAGGACAAGGGAGCAAGACTTTCTCCACTCTCTCCCCTCTCTCTTCCATACTTCCCACACCTCCCACACTCCCTAATTTCATTAAGTTTGTGGGCTTATCCCAACAGTATTGGGCTATAGTCTTTGACTCATAATAATTTTGATAACTGCTATAACTCTAAACTCAATTTATTGACTAGCTTGAATTTGTTCAAAGAGTTGAGCGATTTCAGGATTATATATTCTCATATAATTCCAGTAGTTTTCAAACACTGATTCTACATAGCCTTTGGTTTCCCTAAAAGGGATTTTTTCAACAAATTCATCGTAATCGTTTAGACCATAGCGAGCTACCCATTTTGCCACGTTGTTAGGACCCGCATTATAACTAGCTAATGCTAGCATAGAATTATTATTATATCGGTTGTGAGTATAATCCAGATAATAGGTGCCAATATTGATATTATCTTCAGGATTAGTTAACGAGTAATTTGCTAGTCCAATACTTTTAGCAGCACTTTTTCCCGTAGCTGGCATAATTTGCATCAATCCTAATGCCCCAGCCCAAGAGCGAATTTCTTTTTCAAAACGGGATTCTTGACGAATTAAAGATGTTACCAATAGAGGATTTAAGTTACGGTATTTTGACCATTTGAAAATACTAGCTTCATAAGGAATAGGAAATAGGGATTGCCAGTATTTAGGGGTTTGTCTGAGAGCCTGCCATTGTTGTTTATCTTCAGGATTATTTCTTTGTTTGAGGTACCAAATTTTATTAATACCTCGCAAGTTTTGTCCCTGATAAAGCTGCATCAAACCATAGGTAAATTCCTCATTAACTGTTAAATCTTTTTTGTTTGCCATTTCTACTTGAAATTGTCCCCAAGCTTCGGCTTCTAAACCTAATTGATAAAGTTCTTTAAATACTTGGGAACCTGCGGGGGGGATAAACTTGGCACTAGAGATTATTTTTGGTTGAATGTAGCGTATACTATTAAAGTCTCCCACATTCCAATCTAAGGCAACCGCAGACCGCCAAGCATAATAAGAATGGGGAAAACGACTTAGAGTAGCTTCAAAAGCGGTAATAGCATCTTCTTTTCGTCCCAGTTTTTCTGCCCACTTGCCAATCCAAAAACTAGCTTTAGGAGCTAGAGAGTGAGTAGGATTATTGATTGCTATTGGTTGCGCCCATTTCCAAGCTGCTACGAGGTTGCCTTTTTTAGCTTCTTTACTAGCCATACTCCAATGATATTCCGCTGCTGCATCAGAGTGTTTGTATTGAGTAAGTAAAATATCTCTATTTTGTTGCGCTGCAACAGGGTTGTTGAGACGTTCGAGAATTCTGATTTTTTGTGATAATGCTTCGTCTGCTTCTTGAGGAAAATTATTAATTACTTGATCTAAGTAAGTTAAAGCCTGGGGTTTATCGACAATTAGGGCTAAACGTCTTAATCCTAATCCTGTTTCTTCAGCGTTAGGATATTGTTGAAGTAGTTGTAGGTAGAATTTTTTAGCAGTTTGTTTGGCTTTTCCTAAATGATGACCTCGACCTGCGCGATAGAGGTTACGGGGGGTGGGAGGAGCTTTAGCATAAGCTTTTCCTGCTTTACCATAGTCCCATTTTGCCCAATAACTATCTGCAATCGCTTCCCAGTTTTCAGGAGTTAATATGGTATTGTATTCGGCTACCAGGCGATCTCGTAATTCAGTCACTCCTGGTTCATCAGGGGTATATTTGACCAACAGGTTCATTAACTGAGGTTGGTTTGGGTTTTGCTCTAATAATTCTCTAATAAGTTTATGGGTACGAGGATGATGGGGAAATTCTTTAATTGCTTGTTGTTGATAGATAGAATTAGTTTTTCCCAGTATGTATAAGGCTTCTGCTACGGCAGGAGAGTCTGGATATTTTACTATTAGTTCTTGCCAGGTTTCTTGAGCTTTACTATTGTCACCAGCCAATTCATAGGCTTGTCCTTTTTTAAAAAGAATATAAGGAGCAAGAAGAGGATAAGTTTGTTCTAGGTTTTGCAACTTTTCAAGAGCTTGTCTTGCCTGATTTTGCTGAATCAGATTAGATGCTGAAACTAGAGTAGCTCGATTTTCTGCTTCAGAGCGATGTACTGGGAAGTTAACATCAGAAGTAACAGAAGTTTGTCCACCAGGAATCGATTTAGGAGCATTTTCAGCAGTTTGGGAGTTTTTTACATAGCTCCAAGAACCAAGCATACAAGTAGAGATTAACCCTAAACCAATGGCTAGGGTAGTTTTACTATTTAATTTCCGCATCACAAATGATTTACTTTAATACTGAGGATAAGAGATAATACTAATTCTTAATTACTAATAATACCCAGAAAATAAATTTTTGGGGTATAAAAATATGAAATGTTTACTCATTCATGTTTTTATAGGTGGCAACAGAAGAAGGAGAAATACGATTTAGATAGCGGAAAATCCAATATTTTAATACTGTATCTAGAATTACAGGAAATGTGGCAATAAAAAGGAAGTTAAAATCGCGATTTTCTGGCAAACCTAAATGGCGAGCGATTCCTTCTAAGATAATTTCCCATCCATGAGGAGAGTGATAACCGACAAACATATCTGTTAGTAGAATAATCAAAAAAGCTTTAGCTGAATCACTCAAGCCATAAATAATTTCATCAAGAAAAGATTTAATAATCAGAATTTCCCTTTTACATAAAAAGATGATAATTGCAAAAGCTAATAAAGAGAAAAAATCCGCAAATACGTTACCTACGGCACTTATACCTTGGTCACGGTATTCTACTGCTAATTCTTCGGCTTTATTGTGAACTTTTTCTTTTACTTCTTCATCAGAAATAGGTGGAGCCAAACCAATGATACTTTTAAAGTAAAGATTTTCTTCATAGCGATGTAATTCCATGAAGGCTTCGTCTTCTAAATCTTTGTTAATAAAAATAAATGTTTGATGATTAGTAAAATACTTTTCAACAAAAGGACTAATGAAAAATGTTTTAGTAAATTGATGAGTAAATAAAGGTACTATTATTAAAATTAAGAGAAATCTAATTGAAATTGCTGTTTTATTGCGGGATCTCCGAAATTTTCTTAAAACTGCTTCTTCTGTTGTGTCTGCTTGGGGGTCTATTTCCTGCTTGAGTCGGTCGATTGTTCTCATAAAAGAACGAGGTAAAACACTAGTTTTATTAATAATAGTTTCGGTACTAGGCTCTTTAGATTTTTCAGCAGCTCTTAATTTTTTATTTTGAGACTTATCATCAGAATTTTTTTCACTGATTTGTTTATTATTACCTTGCTTTAGTAAATTAATTTCTCTATCTTCTCCAAACCCATCTTGATATTTAGTAGTTATACTATCAATAAAATCTAGTTTTTCAATAATATTTAAGTCAGGATCATCAGCTAAACCACCAACTGATTCTATAACCGTAGCGTTGCTTTTAGATTGAGTATCAGAAAAAATCAATAAAGAGCGACTGGTTTTAAATTCTGTTAATCTAACTTTAATTGTGTTGAGATAATTATTAACATCATCCTGAAATACTTTAATAACACTAGTTGAATAGTTGACCTCTTCACTGGAGACTTTTTTGCCATTAAAGTGATCATCTTCAATGGCTTTGATTTTGATAGCAGCACGATAAGCAGCATCTAAGGCTCTTTCAGGGGTAGCGGATAGCCAACCTCTGGTACTGTTAATAATATTTTGGAATCTCATATAACTTTAATTCCTCTTATGGAATAGTCTAGTAATTCTATAGGATGTATTACCATCGGTTGTTTATCTTTATTCCGTAGATGTTTAGTTATTTGTAAAGCACAACCAGGATTGGGAGAAGCTATAAGATCTGCCCCTGTATTTACCAGATTAGTAACTTTTTGCTGACCTAGTTCATTTGCTACTTCTGGTTGCAACATATTATAAATTCCTGCACTGCCACAACATAAAGCAGCATCTAAAGGTTCTTTTAAGGTGATTCCTGGTATTTTTTTCAGCAATTGACGGGGTTGCAAACTTATTTTTTGTCCATGAAGTAAATGACAAGCGTCTTGATAGACTATGTTTAATTTTTGTTCACTTAAAGGAGATAGTTTAGTAGTTAATTTTATACTGGATAAAAATTCTTGTATATCTCTAACTTTCTCAGAAAAATCCTTAGCTTTGGTACAATATTCTGGATCATTTTCTAAAATATGACCGTATTCTTTTAGGGTATGTCCACAACCAGCAGCATTAATAATAATGGTATCAACATTAGTATCAGCAAAGCTATCTATCATCTTTCTCGCTAACTGTTGAGCTTGATTTTCCTGTCCTTGGTGAGCTGGTAAAGCAGCACAACAACCTTGGCTTTTGGGAATAACGACTTCGCAACCATTAGCTGTTAAAACTCTAACTGTAGCTTCATTTACTGGGGAGAAAAATAATCTTTGAACACAACCTAAAATCACTCCTACTCGATAGCGAGTTTCCCCTTGTGCTGGTATCACTGTAGGAAACTGATCTTGTAATGATTTAGCAGTAATTTGGGGTAAAATCGACTCCATTGCTGCTATTCTAGGTGATATTTTATCTAGTATTTTGCTATTGCGAATTAGTTTTTGTAATCCTGATTTTTGATAAAGTAATAAAGAAGGAAGAAAAACCCGAAGACGTTTAGGATAGGGAAAAAGATTGAAAATTAAAGTTCTAATTAATCTATCAGATAAACTACGAGGTTGATTTCTCTCAATTTGGGGACGAGTTGCAGCAATTAATTGATCGTATTGTACTCCTGAAGGACAAGTAGTAACACAAGCTAGACAACCCAAACAGCTATCAAAATGAGGAGAAGTAGCTTCATCTATAGTAGCTTCTCCTTTATTGATCGCATCCATTAGATAAATTCTCCCCCTAGGAGAGTCCATTTCTTTGCCGATAATTCGATAACTGGGACAGGTAGAAAGACAAAAGCCACAGTGAACGCAACTATCGATTAATTCTTGTTTGGGAGGATTTTGAGCGTCAAAGTTATTCTTCATTGTTGATCGTAAAGTTTAAATTTTATTGATGTAACTGCCAGGTTTAAATATGTTATTGGGATCAAACTTTTGCTTGATAGTTTTCATCAGGTTAATAGTGTTACCCTTATATCCCCAAGGTTGAACTTTTTGTTTGATAGATTTGGGTGCAGTTAAAATAGTCAAAAAACCTTGATGAATGTCACAATACGATCGCAATTTTTCAAGTATTTCGATATTTTCATTGAATAATTGTAATTCTCCTAATCCACTACCAATATGAATTCTTGTCAAAATTTCAGGATTTAATTGATTTAAAAAATTTATTGCTTGAGTTGGTAATAATCCTAGTTTACAAATAATTGCTGTTGTGGAAGAAGGAATTCTAATAATCTCAGATAATTGTTTCCATAATTGCTCTTCATCTTGATCTGAGTATTCTTTTCCTTCTAATCCCAGAGGTTGTATCATAGCCTGGAGTTGCTGACACTGTTCGGTAATACTTTCAGGAATAGTTTGAAACCTGACTAATAATCCGATCTCCTCTGATATGGATAACTGTTTCATTACAGAAGCAGAAACTACATCAGCAGCGACGGGGGTTAAACCAGAATTACGCAGAGATTTTATTACCTGTTGAATTTTTTCCCCTTCTCCTGTCACCAAGATAGTCTGGGATGCTTCGAGTAAAGGATAGGTACGAAAAGTTACTTGAGTAATGATTCCCAAAGTACCATAAGAACCCGTAAACAGTTTCATCAAGTCGTAACCAGCCACATTTTTAACAACTTTTCCCCCTGCTTTGGCTATTTTTCCATCACTACGCACAAAAGATAAGCCTAAAATTAAATCTCGAATTCCACCATAACGATGGCGTAAACTTCCTGTGTCCCCAGTTGCGATAATTCCCCCGATAGTTGCTTCCTGAGGATAAACGGGATCGATGGGTAAAAATTGATTAGTTGTTGCTAAGGTAGCTTGTAAGTTTGCTAAGGTTACTCCCCCCTCTACGGTTACGGTTAAGTCTCCTACTGCGTGTTCAATAATACGATCACATTTTTGGGTACTGACTACAAGTTGTATCTTGTCAGCCAATCCACCCCAATCCAGTTTAGTCCCTTTACCACAGGGTAAAATCTGCCATTTGTTTGTATTGGCTATTTCTACGATACTTGCCAAAGTTTCTACACTGTCAGGAAATACAGCACAAATCCTCTCAGGATTGCCTATGACATA
>JASJDB010000048.1 GCA_030065315.1 Xenococcaceae cyanobacterium MO_167.B52
CAAGTATTTCTCGCTGGTGGAACCAACCCAATATTCTAGAGCTCGGGCTTCAAATTGTTGTTGGAACTTTATTATTGGTTTATGGGTGGAGGCAGCATCGACTACCTGAGATTTCAGCGTCAAGTGACTCAGCAGAACCCGTTTCGCCAGTTGGGGCCTTTACACTAGGATCAAGCTTAACTATCATCGGCATTCCTGGTGCAGTTCCATATTTTGGCGCCATAGAGCAAATTCTTAGAGCTGACTTAAGCTCTATGGCCTCTATGGGAGCATTAATCTTTTACAATATCGTATTCGTGTTACCTTTCTTTGTTCTATTGTTACTACGTATATTGAAGCCAAATCAAAGTAAGTCAATATTTGGCTCAATCTCACTACTTATTAATAGATGGGGTAAGACTGCTATAGTGGGCGGCTTCATCATCCTGGGTATAGTGCTGATAGCCGATGCAATTGGCTGGTTTCTGGGTTATCCATTGCTACCTGTTAACTAACTGTAGAAATGTGCATTTAACTAGATACATCTAACAAGCGCATCAGCCGCCATCAAAAGACGTAGCCTTTTGATGGCGGCTGATGCGGAGCGTTATCATTTGACGCTTAATGTTCTTATTAAGAGCCACGCAATATTTTGATTCAGTAATGAGCCGACCAGATCGGTTGCTGAGATGAGCCTCAATATAGTCTCTTGCTTGCCTAATGTAAACTGGCAGGCAAGCTTCTTCTAATTGTGTTTCTAAGGCTACAGCGGTTTGCAGATCAATCTGAGACAGTAGTCAAAAAAAATCAGAGAACAAGTAAAGATGAGAGCATACTCATTAGACTTACGAGAAAGAATAATTGCCAGTCGCGAAGAAGGAACATCAATCAGAAAACTGGCAAAACAATTTAAGGTCAGTAGAGGAATGGTATGGAATCTTATTAAACTCAGGCAAGAAACGGGAAACATTGTGCCAAAACCAGCTACAGGAGGTAAACAAAGTCAATTAGCGGGAAAAGAAGCAGAACTAGCAGCAATGGTTCAACAATATCCAGATTACACTTTAGAAGAATATTGTGAATACTGGGATGAACACACAGGAGTAAGAGTAAGTGCCAGTACCATGTGCCGAGAATTGCAAAAGCAAAGATGGACAATTAAAAAAAACGCTACGTAGTACTCAAGCAGCAACCGAAGAGAAACAACAGCAAAGATTAGAGTATTGGTCACAGATCAAAGACATAGAAACCAAAAACTTATTTTTTTATTAAATTGTCATAACTAGTCTAGAAGAGCCCATTTTTTTACCAATATGATGTATTTTCATGGCTAAGTGTTTTATAGCGTATTTTGAGTTAAATTGCTAATAATTCATCATCTACAATTGACTACTATAACCCGATAAATGTTAAATAATAAATGCTAAATGTCCTAAAGGATACCGCTCCGCATATTAAATGCTAAATATTAAATGTTAAATGTAATTGTTCCTGCTACTACTGCAAACCTGGGTGTGGGTTTTGACTGTCTCGGTGCTGCTTTGACCATGTATAACGAGTTTAACTTTACCCTACTAGATGGAGAAGAAGATTTAACCATTACTCTTACAGGGGATGAAGCAGATAAAGTAAGTCGAGATAAAAGTAATTTAGTTTATCAGTCCTTCTTGAAAGTATATGAAAAGATCGATCGCACACCACCAT
This sequence comes from Xenococcaceae cyanobacterium MO_167.B52, assembly GCA_030065315.1. Lineage (GTDB taxonomy): Bacteria > Cyanobacteriota > Cyanobacteriia > Cyanobacteriales > Xenococcaceae > JASJCP01. Next base: position 1,684 of record JASJDB010000048.1, read on the forward strand.
CAGTAAAGATCGATATCAAGCTTGGTGTGCCTTTTGCTAGGGGTTTAGGAAGTTCTGCTACAGCAATCGTAGGAGGGTTAATAGGAGGCAACGAATTAGCAGGAAAGCCTTTAAGTGAAGTAGAAATTCGGGATATGGCGATCGCAATTGAAGGGCATCCTGACAATGTTGTACCTGCTTACTTGGGTAACTGTTGCTTGTCCATTGGAGAACCAGGAAACTGGCAAATTTGTGAAATTCCTTGGCATTCTGAAATAATTCCCATAGTAGCAATTCCCGATTTTGAATTATCTACGGAAGAAGCCAGAAAAGTTTTACCTACTTCGATCAGTCGTAGTGATGCTATTTTTAATATTTCCCGTATGGGTTTATTGTTGAGAGGTTTAGCAACTAATAATGGCGAGTGGTTAGCAGCAGCTTTAGAGGATAAATTACACCAACCCTACCGTAAGGAATTAATTACAGGGTACGATGCAGTTAAAGAAGCTGCGATCGCTGCTGGAGCATGGGGAATGGTAATCAGTGGTGCTGGTGGGACTTTACTAGCTCTGACTAACCCAGAAAATAAAGCTAATGTAGTAACTGCAATGGGGCTTGCCTGGCAAAAAAAAGGAGTTAAAGCCATAGTTAAAGCTCTAACTCTCGATAATCAAGGCGCACGATTAGTTAGTAGATAGTAGTTATTAGCTGATAGATAACAACAATCAACCACTAACCATTACGCATCAGGAATTAAATCCATATAATTTTCAAAATCTGCCAATGCTTGCTTGTACTCAGATGTTGCAGTTTTAGAATCTTTATCTAGAGCAGCAGCATCAAGGTTTTCTAGACTAACAAAGATATCCTGCGCTAGTTCTTTGGCTTGGGCTTTATCATCGGGAAGAAGAGCGTCAGATAGATATCTCAAATCTCTTCTGAGAAGCCCCAAAGGACCATGAATAAAGGTTTTAACATTTACCCAATCTTCATTCTCAACAAACCCACCTAAAGTGTTCATTCTATCCCTTGCTACATCAACAGGAATGCGATAAGTTTTGATAGTTTGTAGTTTTTCAGGGGTGTAGGTGGGAGGAGCAGAAGCAGTAGGACTACCGCAACTAACTAGAACTGTTGCTACCAATACCAACATCAAGGACAAAACAGAACGAAAGATTTTCATATCTCCTAAAGAGGTAATTTTATTAATTGTTTTCATCTTCTCAAAATTTGGTAATTTAAAAAACTGAACGGCGTAAAAATTGGCTAATTTCTTGAGCAATTTCCTTTGACCAATGTTCCTGGGGATAATGTTTGGCTTCAGGGAGTTTCACTAGCTCAATATGGGAATTAGATTGGGCTACAGTTTCCACTTCTGCGATCGCAAGCCAAGGGTCTTCTTCACCCCAAATAATTAAAGTGGGTTGCTCCCACTGTTTCAATCCTTCACTAATTTCTGTTGTAGTCTTATTAAGGTCTAAAGCTTTAATTGTTGCCCCCAAGGCTCTTCCAACAGCAGAACTGGTTAAATAAGGTTTACGATGAATATCTAAATCTTGGTCTTCAATCACAAAACCGCTTCCCCCTTCTAGAGTACGATCCACTTGTAAGGGGTCTTGAGTCATCATATCTCCCACCAAAGGAATGCCCCACTGTTTCATTTTCCAGGGCAATTTCATCTCTGGAGTTAGAGGGGTATTGAGTATGATTAATCTTGCTACTTGTTCGGGATGAGCCAGAGCATATTGTATTCCTACTGAACCCAAAAAACCTTGGACTATCAAATAAAATTTTTCTAGTTCTAAACTAGTAATTAGATTTTCTAAAGCAGCAACAAAAGCTTGAGGCGTATAGGCAAACTCTCGTTTACTGGGTTTAGCAGAATTACCTGAACCAATCCAATCAGGTGCAATTGCTTTATATCCCAATGTTTCCAATTCCTGCATCACTCGTCGCCAAGTATAACTATGAGTCGGTAAGCCATGTAATAGCAAAACAGGGAGTTTTTCACTTTCCGTATTAGTTTGACGATAAAACCACTTTAACTTTCCTATTTCGACTTGACATTCTTCAATCATTGATAATTTATTGTTGCTTATTAATCATCTGACATTTACCATTTACAATGTTGAATGGTCAACTAACTTACTAGGATTTTATACTGGTTTCAAACCATAGGAGTTCTCGTACTAGTGAGGTACAGTAGCCTTAAGCTTTTTGTTAATATGCGCTTGCGTAGCTCTACCCGAAGGGACAGCGGTATCCTTTAGGATCGTTCATCGTTTATCGTTCATCGAGTATACCGCATAACTTTAAGCTCATCCCACGCTTAAAAGACGTGGGATTTCACGTTCATCGTTTATGCCCTAAAGGATTCCCTACGGTCTCGAAGCGGTATCCTTTAGGGCATGGTTCATCGTTCATCGTTTCAATTAACAATTAACAATCAACAATCAACGGGCAGTGTTTCCTCCCTAGTTTAAAAGCATAGGGCTTCCACACCGTCCCTTTGTGTAACAACCGCTATAGATACAGTTTAAATATTCTGTCGTTGATGGAGTGCAGTCAATGATGTTGGGTCAGGACTTATAGGAATAATTCCCCCAGGGTTGAGAGGAAATAAGTTGCCATAATAATCTCTTTTGACACTTTCAATATCGCAGGTATCAGCAACCCCTGGTAATTGATAGATATCCCGTAAATAGTCTCCTAAGTTTGTGTAGTCCTGGATGCGTCGGCGACTACATTTGAACAGCCCATAATAAACAATATCGAAGCGAAATAATGTAGTAAATAAACGAATATCTGCCAAGGTTAGTTTCTTTCCGCATAGATAGCGATTGGTTGCCAGTACTTCATCTATCTGATCTAGAGTGGTAAAAAGTTCTTGACAAGCAGTTTCATAAGCAGACTGAGTTTGAGCAAAACCAACTTTATATACCCCGTTGTTAACGGTATGGTATATTTTCTCATTCCATTGGTCTATTTCTGGTTGTAATTCTGGAGGATAAAGATCAAGTTCTTGGTAGGTTGCAAATTCATTAAATTGAGAATTGAGAATTACAATAATATCTGCACTTTCGTTATTAACTATCGTCTTAGTTTTACTATCCCAAAGCACAGGAACAGTATATCTTCCCTGATATCCAGGTTGGGCTAATTGGTAAAGTTGGGGCATATCTTTACAACCTTCTGTGGTCGTTTCAAATACCCAGATACCTTCATCACTGGAAGGATAAACCACAGAGACAGGAATAGTTGCTTCCAAACCTTTGAGAGTTCTGACTACCAAAGTACGATGAGCCCAAGGACAACCCATTCCCACAAAAAGTTGATATCTTCCTTTTTCGGGGGGATAATCACTATCCCTAGCTATATTATTTCTGAATTGACTTGGCGGACGAACATAGTCTCCAGACTTATTGGATGGAGCAAGCTGGGACATCATAGTACGCCACATAGTTGTCCAGACAAATTTACCCAGTTGAACTATGTATTTAGAAGGCAGAGATTTGGACATATTGAATTTTTCCGTACCAATAATAAATTATTCCTGGATAGGTTGATTTTTGGTTAGCAGATTACCATACAGTAATAGGTTTTTCACCAGTATTGAAAGCAACTTGTGTTTTGATTAATCACATTTTTAGTTAATGAGGCTCTAATGATCAGCTTTGGTACTGTATCAAGATAAAATTATCTGAGACTATTACAGAATTAATTGCTCACTATTGACATAAGTCTATATTTCAATGAGTTTAAACTGGATTACCCGCGCCGATCGCCTAAGTGCCTTACCTCCCTATGTTTTTGCCCGTTTAGATGAGCTTAAAGCCCGTGCTAAAGAGCAGGGATTAGATTTAATCGACTTGGGGATGGGTAATCCTGATGGTAGTGCGCCACAACCAGTAATTGATGCTGCGATCGCAGCTTTGGGAAATCCTCAAAATCACGGCTATCCACCTTTTGAAGGGACAGCAAGTTTTAGAGCTTCCATTACTAGTTGGTACAAACGTTGCTATACTGTGGAACTCGACCCAGACAGTGAAGCTTTACCTCTAATTGGTTCCAAAGAAGGTTTAGGACATTTGGCACTAGCTTATGTGAACCCTGGAGATATTATTCTAGTTCCTAGTCCTTCCTATCCTGCTCATTTTAGGGGACCTCTAATTGCAGGAGGAGAAATCTACCATATCAATCTTGCAGCAGAAAAAAATTGGCTAATTGATTTTAGTTCTATTCCTGAAGCAGTAGCCCAAAAAGCCAAAATACTCTATTTTAATTATCCCAATAATCCGACTACTGCTACTGCTCCTAGGGAATTTTTTGAGGAAGCAGTAGCTTTTGCCCGTCACTACGAAATATTATTAGTCCACGATCTCTGTTATGCAGAATTAGCCTTTGATGGTTATCAACCCACCAGTTTATTAGAAATACCTGGAGCAAAAGAATTAGGAGTTGAGTTTCATACCCTTTCTAAGACCTATAATATGGCTGGTTGGCGGGTTGGTTTTGTCGTCGGCAATGCAGATGTAATTCAGGGGCTACGCACCCTTAAAACCAATTTAGATTATGGCATCTTTGCAGCTATCCAAAAAGCAGCGGAAACTGCCTTGCAATTACCCGATAAGTATATAAAAGAAGTTCAAGAACGTTACAGTACTCGCAGGGATTTTTTAATTAAAGGTTTAGGAGAACTAGGTTGGGACATACCCCCCTCTAAAGCTACGATGTATCTTTGGGTAAAAACTCCTGTGGGGCAAGGTTCAACAGAATTTGCTCTGGATGTTCTCCAAAATACAGGAGTCGTTGTGACCCCAGGAAACGCCTTTGGGGAAGCAGGAGAAGGCTATGTCAGAGTTAGTCTCATTGCAGATTGCGATCGCTTGGGTGAAGTGATCCGTCGTTTTAAAGAAGCAGGAATTAAGTACAAATAATAATATCTTTTAAAATAGTTGGGTCTACTAATCAGGTTCACCCAACTTATTTCTAAATATTGCTTCTCCATAATCTTGTTCTAATTTCTTAATAATATTACTACTGATAGAAAATCTCGTAATTCGCGGATTACCTAAATAAAAAGTATAGTATTCATTTGAGGATTCTGTAGCAGCTATTTTACGATAGAAAATGTCATCCCAAGGTATCAATAAAGTAGGCACAAAAAGATTAAGAGGGAATAACATACTCGAAGCAGAAAGATAAAGTCCATAGTCTAATATTCCAATACCCAAGCCACTTAGAGACATAACCCCAGCTTTATTTTCGCTTTTGAAAGTTATTCTCTCATTTTCTGTAACTAAAAATGTATTAGGTAAATTATCTTCTGTTTTATATTTTTCTGACAGTTCTTTCCACCCACCAGCAGAAGAAGTTAGCGATGTTACTACGAAAATACCAATAATTGCAAAAAGAATATTTTTAATTAGCTCAAACATCTAAATTTCCATCTATACTCACTTAATCTAGTTTGACATCATCTCCACTGTATAGTCATCTATTAATCTGAAATGTTTTATTATTGTTATCTTTATTTGAGAATTATTCTAAGATAGAGAATATATGAAGGAACTTTAAAATTGTATTGAATTGGAAGTTACAGTATTTAGTAAATATACTTAGGTTATCATCAATGTTAAAAATAGTGTGAAAAATCTAAACAGTGATGAAAAATAAATACAGTCTTTATGAACAAGATTATAATCTCTGGCAAGAAAAAGAAATTGCTGCTTTAAAAAACAGAGACATCAATCAGCTTGATTGGGAAAATTTAATTATCGAAATATCAGAAGTGGGAAAAAGTCAAAAGAGGGCTTTAAAAAATTATACTCAGAGATTAATAGAGCATCTTTTAAAGATTAAATACTGGTATTCTGAACAAGAAAGAAATCGTGATCACTGGATTATTCAAGTTAGTAATTTTCGGGATAATATTATCGATATCTTAGAAGATTCTCCTAGTCTGAAAAACTATTTGCAAGAAAATTATGATGATTGGTACGATAAGAGTGTTAAAAGAGTGAGTCGAGTTTTCACAGTTCCAAAGAATGACAAAATAGTATTATCCGAGCTTTTGTCAGAAGAGTATTTTGGAGATTAGCTTATAATTGCCTATCTGTTAGTCAACATTATTGTAAATCCTGTTGATCGTCTTTACCTAAGAATTCTTCTACAATCTAAAGTAAGGAATATATGAAGAAACTTTAAGAAGCTGAGAACATGAAACGGATAGTCTTGATTGCGGGGTTTGAATCTTTTAACGCTAACCTATATAGACAAGCTGCAAAGTTAGCTACTGATCGTTGTAGTGAATTAGAAATAATAGTATTTAGTGATCGCGATATTAGCACTAATCCTGACACTGTTGCAACCGCTTTAGAAGCAGCAGATGTATTCTTTGCCAGTTTAGTTTTCGACTATGACCAGGTTATGTGGTTAAGGGAGAGAGTGCAAAATATCCCTATTCGTTTAGTATTTGAATCTGCTCTAGAGTTAATGAGTCTAACTCGTTTGGGTAAATTTGTTATTGGGGATAAACCCAAAGGAATGCCTAAACCTGTTAAATTTATCCTTAGTAAGTTTACCAATAGCAAAGAAGAAGACAAACTTGCTGGCTATATTAGCTTTTTAAAAACAGGTCCCAAACTACTTAAATATATTCCAGCCAAAAAAGTTCAAGATTTACGCAATTGGTTAATTATATATGGTTATTGGAATGCAGGAGGAACAGAAAATGTTGCTTCTATGTGTTGGACATTAGCAGAAAAGTATTTAGGTTTAAAAGTAGGGGAAATTCCTGAAGCAATTGAAACTCCCAACATGGGTTTATTACATCCAGAATACCAGGGTTATTTTACTTCACCCCAAGATTATTTAACTTGGTATAAAAACTCCCCCCTTAATAAGGGGGGCTGGGGGAGATCAAAATCAGTTATCGGTATTCTTTTATATCGCAAGCACGTTATTACTAAACAGCCATATATTCCTCAGTTAATCGAACATTTTGAGAAGCAAGATTTAATCCCTTTACCTATATTCATTAACGGTGTTGAAGGTCATGTTGCAGTACGAGATTGGATGAGTACTAATTATGAACAAGAACAAAGAAAAAAAGGTAATAAAGAAATTCTTTCTTTAAAAGAAGAAGCAGTAAAAGTTGATGCCATTGTTTCCACTATTGGCTTTCCTTTAGTCGGGGGACCCGCAGGTTCGATGGAAGCAGGAAGACAAGTAGAAGTAGCAAAAAAAATCTTGTCTGCTAAAAATATTCCCTATATAGTTTCTGCACCCTTATTAATCCAAGACATTCACTCTTGGACGAGAAAAGGGATTGGCGGTTTACAGAGTGTAGTTTTATATTCCCTTCCCGAACTAGATGGCGCGATCGATACTGTACCATTAGGAGGGTTAGTAGGAGAAGATATTTATGTTATTCCTGAAAGACTCCAAAGATTAACAGGAAGAATTCATAACTGGATTAAACTCAGACAAACTCACCCTAAAGATCGGAAAATTGCCATTATTTTATATGGCTTCCCTCCTGGTTATGGTGCAACAGGAACAGCAGCTTTATTAAACGTACCAAAAAGTCTTTTAAAATTGCTCCAGGCTCTCAAAGCACAAGGCTATAACGTTGGAGAATTACCAGAAGATGGGGAAGAAATAATCAAACAAGTCAAAGAAGCTGATGAAACAGCCCCCTTTGATAAGGAGGGTGAAGGAATCTCATTAATTAACGCAAAAACCCTCGAAAAACAATTAGGTTATCTCCTCACCTCTCGAATTGAAAAACAATGGAAATCTCTTACAGGTACAGGAATAAAAACCTACGGTGACAACTATCAAATTGGGGGAATTCAGTTAGGAAATGTCTGGATAGGTGTGCAGCCACCATTAGGAATTTCAGGTGACCCCATGCGATTGATGTTTGAAAAAGATTTAACTCCCCATCCCCAATATGCTGCTTACTATAAATGGCTGCAAAATGACTATCAAGCTGATGCTATTGTTCACTTCGGAATGCACGGTACAGTAGAATGGTTACCTGGTTCTCCATTGGGAAATACGGGGTATTCTTGGTCAGATATTTTGCTAGGAAATTTACCTAACTTATATATCTATGCTGCCAATAATCCCTCAGAATCTATCTTGGCAAAACGTAGAGGTTATGGTGTTTTAATTTCTCACAATGTTCCTCCTTATGGTCGTGCAGGATTGTATAAAGAGTTAATTAGTCTCAGGGAATTAATTGCTGAATATCGAGAAGATTCAGAAAAAAATACTGCACTAAGAGATATTATTACTCAAAAAATTATTGATGTTGGTTTGGAAAGGGATTGTAAGTTTACCGAAGGAGAAAAACAAGGAATTAGTTTTACCGTCGAAAATAGTAAGCTGTTTAGTAAAAATGTAATTAATAATTACTTTGTGGAAGTATATGAATATCTGCAAGTATTAGAACAAAGATTATTTTCTTCTGGATTACACATATTAGGAGAAGCACCTAATAAACAAAATTTAAAATCTTATCTAGATGCTTATTTTGATGATAATTTATCAGAAGATTTGATTGATAATCTCTCCCCTAATAGCAGAGGGGAGAATAACAATGTAGAAGCGAATAGTCGTTCATCTCTACCCAAACATTATGATGAAGCACAAAAAATCAGTAATTTATTGGCACAAAACACTGATGAATTAACGAACTTATTACGGGGTTTGAATGGAGAATATATCCCTCCTGCGCCTGGTGGTGACTTGTTAAGAGATGGCGCAGGAGTGTTACCAACAGGGAGAAATATTCATGCTTTAGACCCCTATCGGATGCCTTCCCCTGGTGCTTACGAAAGAGGTAGAGAAATTGCTAAGAAAATAATCCAAGAACATTTAACAGAAAAAGGTAGCTATCCTGAAACTGTAGCAGTAATGTTGTGGGGTTTGGATGCAATTAAAACTAAGGGAGAATCTTTAGGAATATTATTAGAATTAGTAGGAGCTGAACCAGTTAAAGAAGGTACAGGAAGAATTGTACGCTATGAGTTAACTCCTTTAGAAAAAGTAGAACATCCTCGTATAGATGTATTAGCGAATCTTTCAGGAATTTTTAGAGATACTTTCGTCAATATTATTGAGTTATTAGATGATTTGTTCCAAAGAGCAGCCGAAGCAGACGAAGCATCAGAAAATAATTTTATTCGTAAACATTGTTTGGCATTAAAAGAACAAGGAATAGATAATGCTTCAGCTAGACTATTTTCCAATCCTGCTGGTGATTTTGGTTCTTTAGTAAATGACCAGGTTGTAGATAGCAATTGGGAATCTGGTGATGAACTGGCTAATACTTGGAGTAAACGCAATAGCTTTAGTTACGGTAGAAAAGATAAAGGACAAGCTAGACCAGAAGTCTTGCAGCAATTACTGAAAACCAGTGATAGAATCGTCCAAGAAATTGACTCGGTAGAATACGGTTTAACCGATATTCAAGAATATTATGGCAACACTGGCGGATTAAAACTCGCAGCCGAAAAGGAAAGTGGCAAACAAGTAGAAGCTTCTTTTGTGGAGAGTTTTTCTAAAGATACAACCCCCCGTAAATTAAAAGATTTACTGCGTATGGAATACCGCACTAAACTATTAAACCCGAAATGGGCGGAAGCAATGGCGGATCAAGGTAGTGGTGGGGCTTATGAAATATCTCAACGCATGACTGCTTTAATCGGATGGGGTGGTACAGCCAATTTTCAGGATGACTGGGTTTACGATCAAGCAGCAGATACTTATATGCTAGACGCTGAGATGGCTAAAAAATTACAAGCTGCTAATCCTGAAGCTTTTCGTAATATTGTAGGACGAGCTATTGAAGCTCATGGAAGAGGTTTCTGGGATGCTGATGATGAGAAATTAGAGAAGTTGAGAGAGTTGTATCAATCAGCAGAAGATGAGTTAGAAGGGGTTTCAATATAAAGACTAATAAAAAAATTATTAAGAAGTTAGTAAACCAATTTTAATTTTATTTGTTGTTTTTCCAAAGGGGGTAATTATGCCAATCTTCAGGAAATCCCATATCTTGAATAGGTATTGATGAATATTCTTGTATTAGTGTTTTTAAATTATCTGACCAATGAGAATCAATAGTGATTTTTTGCATTAGAATTTGTATTATTGCTAATTGTGCATAAAGCTTATTATTTTGAGCAAGATATTCTTTATAGGCGTTGGCTTTTTTGGGTTTAATAGTAAATGTTCTATCCCAGATACGGCAGTGATGAGCGCATAGATTTCTGAAATAGGAAATACTATGTAACCAAGATGATATTATCTTTTCATCCAAGTCAAATATTTTAGCTATTTTTTTCTTACTTTGCAGCTCTAAGTTTTTGAAAACAATTGAAACTGTTCCAAATGATAATATTTCAAATACCATCCAACTAGGAGGCAAATCAGGAGAATTATATTTATTACGATAATGACTAATAAATTCTTCTCTTTTATTTTGCTCGATATCATTTTTGAGTCTTTCTATAAATTTTTGATGATCGAATTTAGTTTGGAAATTATTATTGTCCATAAACCAATGAGCATTACTTTGTTGGCTCATAGTATTTGAAATTGATGCTTTAATTGCTACCTCGATTCGTTCTATAGCATCTAAAACTAAAAGACGAAGTTTACGATCAAAAATATATAAATCTAGAATTTGAGTAAAAGTTGTATTTTGTTGAAATTGATGACGTGAATTGCTATTAGAACCATCTTGAAACGATAAAAAATAAGCTGATAAGCGATAATAGCCAATAAATTGTAGATAATATTTTACTATTGTTACATCATCTATGTTTAAACCTCGCTTTTTAAGAAGCTCTACAAGCTGATCTATATCAAGAGGCGGTTTATCAAAAACTTCTTTTCTTTCAGACACTTTAATAGCTATTGATTAATTGAAAATATAACTATATAGTTCCCTGAAATACTGTTAATCTTATATTAAGATTGCCAAAAACTGAAACCTCCCTGGTGCGCTGTTAAAACTAGCTTTTTACTGCTTTTTACTTAAGCGTGGGAGGTGTTATTAATCTAATAATAATCGAAGATTGTCATTCCTGTCAACCATGAGATCAAGAATGATTGTTTTACGGGTGATAAAATTACCTTGTTAAAACAGCCTAAATTTTAAGGAATGCCAATCCTGAAACCTTTCGTAATACTGTTGAATGAGTGATCGCAACATCTAAATAAAGCCACAGTATCCATTAGAAATGATTGGCTAATCTTGCTCAATAAGCGATCGCAACAGACGAATAAAGCTACAAAATTCATTAATGCGATCGCAAATACAATAAAGAAAATTAATTTTATCTATTAAATGCCTAAAAAAATCAGAGAATTAAAAAATATATTACGCAAGGCAGGATTTAAAGAAAGTAGTGGGAAAGGAAGTCATACAAAATGGTCACATCCGTTATTATCAGGAAAAATAGTTTTATCTGGTAAAGATGGATGTGATGCCAAATCATACCAAGAAAAAGATGTAGAAAAAGCTTTGAAAAAATTAAGAGAAATCAATTAAAAACTTTATTATGAATCCTAACTATTCTATTATTATTCAGTGGTCAGACGAAGATAATTGTTTTATAGCAAGTCTTCCAGAATGGGGTGAATTTTGCCATACCCACGGTGATACTTATGCAGAAGCACTTAAGAATGCAGAGGAAGTATTAGAGTTATTAATTGAATCTGCTTTAGCAGAAGGGGAAGCATTACCAGAAGTCAGGAAATTTGTAACATCTTCATCAGTTAATTGATATCGAATAGAAATGAGTTAGAAAGGGTAACTATTTAATTAATTATGACCCGTTGTTTATCTCTTTCTTGTAACTAATTCTGATTTACAGTGATCATCTGAGAATCAAATAACCGCGTTAACCATCCCTTGAGATAGTTACGATTTGCTGCTTGTTGTTCTGGATCAGTAGTATCTAGAGGATGAGGTGCTAAACCTTTCACTGCTGCGGTGGTGACACAAAACATTGATTTTTGGAAACTTTGACAAATTTGAATCCGTAAGTCTCCTTCTCCTCGAATATTGTGCCGATAAATATCCATGAGATAATCGGGAATAAAGTGACGCATATCCTGCATTAAGAGAGTGGGAGGAATTCCTGCACCACCTATAGGAAGAGGATCGGCATACAATGCACCATAGCCAAAAGCACCTTGATCATAAGGAATTTGATAGGCTTGGGCATTGTAAGAAATTGTGCCATGGAAAGGCGTACCACGGAAGAAAATTGCTTCTACATAGGGGACTCCAGTATCCATCAGGAAGGTTATCCCCATGCTTTGTGGAATGATTTCGTATTCTTCTCCTCTAATAGTTACTTTATAGATAATTGGTCGAGCAGCATCTTTAACTAACCCATCTAAGATATGCTGAACTACATCAGGAATAGATTTGATTTCTCCTCGGTCATAGCGATCGCTTAAATCGATAAATATATCACTCATAACTCGCCAAAACTGACCCAAGCCACTGTAATAACACATCTGACGGAGTAATTCTGGTAAAAAGTCGGGAAAAAGCTTGTGCAAGCCCAACATTAAAGGATTATATTTAAATTTGGCTTTAATTACTTTATATGCGATCGCTCTATATTCGGGAGTATCTAAATAGGCATCTAAACCGCCTCCCCCATGCCACATCATAGACTTCATACAGTATTCGGCATATTCATAATTGATTCTGTCATGCCAAATATTGCGCAAGAATTTTTTAGGATTTATTTCCCCATTGAAGTATTTGAAGAAGGGAAATAACTTTAAAAACTGGGTGTTGGCAATGTAACAGAGATTAACAGAGTAAGCATCTAAGACTATACCGTAACTCTTCAGCACTCCTATTACTTCTATCAGATTTTGGGGACTATCTTGGAGTAAAGCCTGTCCAGATTCTAATCTTTGGGTATATTCTTCTATTAATTGAGATCTTGTGGGTTTAGTTGGACTAATAACCATGTTTATTATTTTGTTAGTGGTTAGTGGTTAGTGGTTAGTGGTTAGTGGTTAGTGGTTAGTTGTCTATCATGGATACCGCTTCCGATATTACTCCTTACTCCTTACTTATGCGAAGCGGTATCCTTTAGGACATTACTCCTTACTCCTTACTCCTTACTTAATTACCCTCCAGTCAGCAAAGCGACTGCTTGCGCTTCACTCAAGTGAATTACCCAACTTGGTTGTATGCCGAAAGCGATAATAAAAAACAACATCACAAAAGCTGGAGCGTGTTCTACCCATTTCACTCTAGGTAAATGAGCCAAACTTTCTGTCAAGCGACCAAAGAAAACTTTATTAATTACTAAAAGAAAATAAACAGCAGTTAAACCAGTTCCCACTAAGCAAAGCAGAGTAGGTATCGAGAAAATAGGGAAACTACCTCTAAATACCAAAAATTCTGAGATAAATCCCACCATTCCTGGCAATCCCGAACTAGCCATTACTCCTAAAATCATCAAGCCACCAGTTACAGGTAATCCTCTTTCAGGATTTAACAAACCTCTGAGACTTTCTACATCCCTACTACCAGTTTTCTGATAAACCACTCCCACTAACATGAATAATAAAGCAGAAATTAAGCCATGACTTACCATCTGAAACACTGAAGCGGTTATGCTCAGACGGGTTGTTGCCGAAACTGCTAACAAAATATATGCCATGTGGGCAATGGAAGAATAAGCCACTACTTTTTTCATATCCTTTTGAGCTATTGCACAGGAAGCTCCATATAAAGCACTAATTCCTGCTAAAATCGCCATCCAAGGAGCTAAAAAGACCCAAGCTTCTAAAAATAATCCCAATCCAAAACGTAAGAGAGCGTAAGTGCCTAATTTTAATAAGACTCCCGCTAGTAATACTGATATGGGAGTAGAAGCTTCTACGTGAGCATCAGGAAGCCAAGTATGGAAAGGAAAAATCGGAATTTTGATAAATATCCCTACCAGTAAAGGGGCGATCAATAGTAACTCCGCGTTTAAAGATAAAGTATGTTGTCGCAACGGCTCATAAGCAAAACTCTCTGCACCAGTTAACCAAACCAGTCCCAAGAAAGAAGCTAATACTAGAATTCCTGATACTGCGGTATAGAGCAAAAATTTCATTGCTGCATAGCCTCTTCTTTTACCTCCCCAAATGGCAATTAAAAAATAAAGAGGGGCAATTTCCAACTCGTAGAACAGGAAAAATAACAGTAAATCTCTTGCTAAAAATGCTCCTACTGCACCACAACTTAGAAGCAGTAACATTGAATAGTAAAATCGAGGTCTAGCAAGGGATTTATCCGTAATAATAACCGCAATTAAAGTTAAAAAACTATTTAAAAACACCAAAGGCAAAGATAATCCATCAATGCCGATGCTGTAGTTTAAACCAATCCATTCTAGCCAAGGAGCGTACTCAGAAAATTGAAATCCGCTAGTACTAGGATCAAATTGCCATCCTAGATAGATGTTAACCAGTAAGGCAGTAACGCTGGTGGCAATAGCTAGGTTACGGCTTATTTTACCTGTTTTATCAGGAAATAATCCTACTACTAAAGACCCCAATAATGGGATTAAAATTAAGGCACTAAGCATAATCTGGTTGTTAAATTTCCCTGTTAAGTTATTTATTAATTTCTGGTTACTGAATCAAAGACGACCAATAATTAGTTACCACTGACCATTGATTATTAACTACCGACCAAAGCAAGGCACTAATTGCCAATACAATAGTCAAGAGATAAAATTGCGATTTCCCCGTAGTATTATATTTCAACGTATTGCCACTAAAAATAGTTGCCAAACTTAC
>JASJDB010000049.1 GCA_030065315.1 Xenococcaceae cyanobacterium MO_167.B52
TGTGAAAATATTTCAGTTGAATTAGACAATGTTATGATGAAGTGTTTAGAAAAAACTCCTCAAAACCGATTTCAAAATATTGAAGATTTAGAACAAGCTTTGAGCAATTGCTTATCTTAATAGCTATTAAGTAATGTCATAGCTGCTGATTCCTGTAACCATATCTTACACAGTGCTTATACCAAGCGGTTTCCTTTAGGAAAATCATTTATAACTTTTTTTGCCCACCTACTTATCGCTATAGAAATAAGGATGGACATTGGAATATTGGCAAAAGCGAAATCAGGAATAAAGAAAATGCTACTCATACTAAATCCGCTTACCAAAGTATACTTTTAGTTTAAAGCATAGAATTAGCTTAAACCTTTCTGAATTGACCGATAGGGAATGACCGAAGGGAATACTTTAGTGCCTTTAGGGCTGAATTCTGCATTCTAAATTCCCACACATTTAAAGTGTTGTATCCAAACAGGATTTAGTATCAATTGCTATGATGATGGAGTAGCATTTTTCTATGTCGTGTAATGCTTTCACAATGTCAATTACTTTCTGTGAGTATTTTGTGTACGTTATAGACGAAATAACTAAAGCAACGGAGATTCCCAATTACGTATCTCATGAATAATCAAGAATCTGTCTGGGAATATCCCCGTCCCCCTCGTTTAGAGCGATCGCAAAAACATATTAAAATAGTTTTTAATGGAGTCACTATCGCTGATACCAATAATAGCTATCGGGTACTAGAAACCAGTCATCCTCCCGTATATTATTTGCCACCTGAAGACATTAAAACTGAGTATCTATCCAAAACTGATAAACCAAGTTCTTTCTGTGAATGGAAAGGATTAGCACACTATTACACTTTAACAGTAGGAGATAAACAAGCATTAAACGTTGCCTGGAGTTACGATAATCCCACAGCAGACTTTGCCCCAATTCAGAACTATATCGCTTTTTATGCTGCGCCGATGGATGGTTGTTATGTAGATGGGGAAAAAGTACAACCTCAACCAGGAGGATTTTATGGCGGTTGGATTACGCAAGATCTGATAGGACCTTTTAAGGGCGAACCTGGTAGTTGGGGATGGTGATAGGTAATATCATTACAAAGTGAATCCTTTAGGGCTTCTACCTTGGCAAAATATTTAAACATAGTATCAAAAAATTATTAACTATGATCTGTTTGGTTTGTCTCCAACATTAGAGCCAGAAAGCGAGTATCTTCCGAGCTTTCTAAGACAAGTTTCTTAATCATTAAGGTTAAAGGAACAGCAATCAGTACTCCAGTTGCTCCCAACACCCACCCCCAAAAGATAATCGATAGAATAATTACTAACGGCGATAAGTCTAATTCTTGCTGCATAAAGCGAGGTTTGATTACTTTATCAACAATGTTATCGATTAACCAACAACCTAAAAACACTAGTAACGCTTGATTTCCTCCCAATTGGAGCAGTGCTAACAAGACCGGCGGAACAACTGCCAAAAAGAAGCCAATTTCAGGAATATAATTCAGCAAGAAAAATAATAAGCTCCAAAATACTGCTAACTTAACACCAAAAAACACCAGCAGCACCAAGTAAGCGGTTGCTTCTAGTGAACCTGTGCAAGTAGTAATCCAAACATAACTCCTAATGCTGAGATTAAACTCACTAAATTTCTTGAGTAAGGTACTCTGAGAATGGAATATACGTCTTAATTTAAGAGGAAATACTAAAGCTTCAATCAGCATAAAAGCCACAATAAAGACTAATAGTAATGAAGCACTTAAAGCTTGAGCTAAGTTAGCAATTAAAGAAGCAATAGCTCGAATAAAAGTTTCTGGACTAAATATTTCTAGTTCCAAAATCTCAGAAGCATCAATGTTTTTGGATGCTAAAAAGCTAATTAATGCTTGTTCTAGTTCGATCAATCTTGGTTCGTAAGTAGGTAAAAGTTCACTAAACTTAGCCACAGAAACAGCAAGAAAAGCAATAAAAATAAGACCAGTAAATACTACTACCAGAATTGTAATTGAGAGTGCCAACCATTTTGGTAATCCTTTGTAGATTAACCAATGTAGTAATGGTGTTACAGTAATGGCAATAATTAAAGCTAAGAAAAAAGAATTTACAATCGGGGCAGCTACTTGCATCCCCATGACAATTATTATAAAACTAGCTCCACCCAGTAAAATTTGCAAGAGACGGGGAATTTGGGTTTTGCTTGCCATATTTATCTACTCCAACCCACTTGCTCTGGGCGCGGAAAAGGGTTGCCCCGTATTAAATACAATCTAAAAGAAGGAATGGAGCCAAGCTAAAGCATTTGCTCCAATTGATACGTCCGTTTATTAGTAGTAAAACTTCTAACTATTAAAAATCAGCAGCAATATTGACTAGTTTTCATACTCTTAGTTTCTACGATATCGCTCAAATAGACTAAGTACAGAATCATTTGGTCTGCCAATACAGCGATCAATAACCTTTTCTGAGATATCACTTAATTTATCAACATCCACCATTAACTCATTTTTCTTGCCACTCATAAAACCATGTAAAAAAGCCATTGTAGCTTCTTTATCGTCAGTATTTAGCTTGAGCAAATATCTACAATCCAAGCTTTCTAGCTTGATTATCTCCGACTCATTCTCTTGTTTGGTTCTATTTTCCCCATAAACAGAGATAGCAGGAATACTGAGTAGAAAAGCTGTGGAAACAACTGCTATCCATTTCAATTGATTCATAATCGTAATTTTTTCTCAGATAATTTTATTTGGTTGAACAAGAAATAAATTATTAGCGTGGACGGACTCTGCCGCTTCTACAATCATCGTAGGCAATGTTGTAAAGATTTTGATAGTCTTTAGATTTCCGCGAACTACCGGCTACAGTACCTCCTAATGCTCCCAGACCAGCACCTAATGCAGCGTCGCCAAAGATGCCACCGATTACAGCTCCTCCAAACGCTCCTGTAGCTGTTCCTCTCAAAGTAGTCCCCCGACCACTAGAATTGCGTTTAGCATAATTCCTGGCATATTCTTCACATTCAGAGCGTGATTGAGCTAGGACAACATCTCCAGGTATCCCCAGAAGCTTGAATAAACTCATCATACTAACTGCCAGTATAATTTTTTTGGGCAATTGCTTAATTTTTGTTTGTTGCAAACTTTTTTTCACCCCCAAAACGTAGAAGGTTATCGAAATATGACAATAATCCTACTATTAAAATTAATATCTCATCTGTCTACTTTACGATAATTTGCAAAATTTAGATGAAATTATTACTTTACTATTTACTAGCTCTAGCTCCGATTATTACAGTTTTTTTATTACTTGTAATTGCTAGACGACCAGCCAAACAAGCAATGCCCGTAGCTTATTTAGTAACAGCAGCGATCGCATTATTAGTTTGGCAAGTTCCCTGGACTGTTTTAGGTGCTTCTACTCTGCAAGGCTTGGTTATGGCAGCAGAAATTCTCTATATTGTCTTTGGAGCAATTTTACTACTAAATGTTTTAAAAGAGTCTGGTGCGATCGCAACTATTCGCAGGGGACTGTTGGGGATATCTCCTGATCGACGGATTCAAGCCATAATTATTGTCTGGTTATTTGGCAGCTTTCTGGAGGGGGCTTCTGGTTTTGGGACTCCTGCTGCTGTTTGTAGTCCTCTACTGGTAGCCCTGGGTTTTCCTGCCCTAGCTGCGGTAATGATTGCCTTAATCGCCAATAGTACCGCCGTTGTTTTTGGGGCTGTGGGCATCCCAGTTTTATTGGGGATCAGTGCTGGGCTTGAAGGATCCCCTGTAGTAGATAATTATGTTGCAGGACTGGGTCTTACCTTTACAGAGTATTTTGAGCAGATAGTAATTAAGATAGGGGTCTTAAATAGTATTGTGGGCAGTCTGATTCCTTTACTTATAGTAAGTTGCTTAACCCGCTACTTTGGGGAGAATAAATCCTGGAAAGAGGGATTGGCTGTATGGCAGTTTGCTCTGTTTGCAGGGTTGGCTTTTTCCATTCCATCCAGCCTCACTG
The DNA here is from genome assembly GCA_030065315.1 of Xenococcaceae cyanobacterium MO_167.B52. Classification (GTDB taxonomy): domain Bacteria; phylum Cyanobacteriota; class Cyanobacteriia; order Cyanobacteriales; family Xenococcaceae; genus JASJCP01. The sequence goes on from JASJDB010000049.1 coordinate 4,017, forward strand.
CTATTTTCTTGGGGGCGGAATTCCCTTCTTTAATCGGGGGATTAGTGGGTTTAGCAATTGTCGTACCAGCAGCCCAACGAAGATTTTTAACCCCCAAACAAACTTGGGACTTTCCACCTACAGAAGTTTGGGAAGATGGCTGGATGGGAAGTTTTAAACCAGTCATCAATCATGCAGTAAAGGGAATGAACTTATTTACAGCCTGGATTCCCTATGTGTTGGTAGGATTATTTTTGGTGCTATCAAGGCTCCCATTCTTACCTTTTCAAGGATTACTGAAAGGACTTCAATTTAATTGGGTTAAGGTTTGGGGAACGGAGATTGCGATCAATTCTGAACCGCTTTATTTACCAGGAACAGTCTTTATCTTAGTAGTGATTGTGACTTATTTCCTTCATCGAGTAAAGACCAAGGCATTAAGGCAATCAACGGTAGATGCAGTTCAAACTTTGGCAGGAACCGCAGTAGTTCTAGCTGCTGCTGTGCCAATGGCAAGGGTATTTATTAACTCTGGGTTTAATGAATCTGGTCTTGCCAGTATGCCTTTAACCCTAGCAGATGGAGTTTCTAACTTAGCTGGTCAGAGTTGGCCTCTGTTTGCTCCTATCATTGGAGCGATGGGTTCTTTTGTTGCTGGTAGTGCTACTGTCAGTAATATGATGTTTTCCTTATTTCAATTTGGGGTAGCGGTAGAAATTGATATCTCTGGTGCAGTGGTTGTGGCATTACAAGCTATGGGGGGAGCTGCTGGCAATATGATTTGTGTCACTAATGTAGTTGCTGCTTCTGCTACTGTTGGCTTAATTGGTTGCGAGGGATTACTGATTCGCCGAGTATTCCTACCCCTGACTTATTATGTAGTTGGTGCAGGCATTTTGGGTTTAATTGTGATTTATGGTTTGGGAATTAGTTAGCTTTTTTTCAGCTAGTGTAAATAGGCATAGATAAAGTTAGCAACTAAAGACAGAAAAACTGCTCCCATACCACCTAAAATCCACTTCATTAGTTTTTTGGCATCATGAATTAATTTTTCTGTATCAGATAATCTGCCATCTAAATTAGAAACATCACTCTTGAGTATAGAAACATCACTTTTGAGTGTAGAAACATCACTTTTTAATTCAGATATATCCTCTTGCGTCTTCAAAGAGTTATCTTTGATCTCTTTAATATCCCTTTCCATAACAGCAATTCTTTCGCCGTTACTGATTACTTTATTTAGTAGAGCTTGCTCCCATCTTGTATCTATATTTGCCATTTTGTTACAATTTAATCGAATATTTTTTTGGAGAGAGCTATATCCGCTCTCTTTTTATTTTACAGTAAGTGATCGTGTTTGAGCGATCGCCCTACAATAATAATACTGTTCGGTTAAAAAAGTTATCTTTTGAGAAAGAGAGAGAGAAGAACGTCCTTCGGAGGATGGAGAAGGTGGAGAAGAAGGGGAGGACAAGGAAGCAAGACTTTCTCCACTCTCTCCCCACACCTCCCACTCTCCCCTCTCTCTTCCACACCTCCCCCACTCCCTAATTTCATTAAGTTTTTAGGCTGATCCGAACAGTATTGCTTACAATAATATCCATCACATATATCTTTAGTAATTAGTAGTATTAGGGGAGAAACAGTTAGTTGAATTATTCTGACTTTTCTTTTTGGTGGATCTTACTGTTATTTAGCGTTCCTTTTTTTAGTGTACGCTTTATCGGCAAATCCCTTAATCTTTGGCAAGGTGTTTATGACAGCATTGGCTTAATGGCTCTGTCTATGCTGTTATTTTTTAATGCCAGTGCTTCTAGCTTTGTTGTCTTTGTTTTTGAAATTATTTTTAACTACTATATGGTGCAGTATATGCTGCGCTGTGAAGGAAATAAAGCTAAATTAATTGCCACTATATTGATTATTTTTAATGTGGCAGTATTAGCTTATTTCAAATATTTAATCTTTTTTGTCGAGGATGTTCTGGGTTTATTTGTTGATATTTCCCCAACTTGGCGCACTGACTACAGTATTAATTTGTTCGTCCGCGATTTTTCTTTAGTAAGAACCCGTATTCCACCAGGGGTATCTTTTTATACTTTCCAAATGATAGCTTTTGTCGTTGATTCTCTCAACGCCAGACGAAAAAAACCGATTAGTTTTATTGACTATATTAATTTTGTTTCTTTCTTTCCCCAAATTGTGGCAGGACCTATCGAAAGAAGAAGTAGTTTATTTCCTCAAATTCAAGGATTTAGATTTAAGTTTACCGCTGATAATCTTTATGAAGGGTTGAGATGGTTATCTCTGGGAATGTTTCTTAAGTTTGTCTTAGGAGATAATATCGCTCCCTATATCGATCTGACCGCTGCTACTAATGCTTGGTTTGTTTGGTTTTATGCTTTTTTATTTACTCTGAGGATTTATTTTGACTTTGCAGGATATAGTTTTGTAGCTTTGGGTATAGCCAGGGTTTTGGGTGTAAAACTAACAGTTAATTTTCTGGCTCCTTATACTTCCCAAAGTATTAATGAATTTTGGCGTAGATGGCATATTACTCTTAGTACTTGGTTTCGAGATTATGTATTTTTGCCTCTGATGGGGTCGAAGAAAAAGTTAGCTCCTTTCTTTTTATTTATCACTTTTACTTTGTCAGGTTTTTGGCATGGTGCAGCTTGGAATTTTTTGATTTGGGGTGCTTATCATGGTGCTTTACTTCTACTACTACGCTATTTGGGAAGACCTTTTTCGCGCTTGATGGGTAATTCTGGTAACAGATCCCAGTTAGTTTCTTGGGCTTTAACTTTTGGGGCAGTAAATTTGGGATGTTTGTTTTTTATGGAAACAGATATTAATCGCCTATTAAGTAAGCTCCAAACTATAATTAATCCTTGGGCTTATTCTGTTGGTAATTTAGGAGAATTATTGACCCACTATAGTGTTAATCAAGCTACAGCATTAGGAATTATTTTAACTTTATCAATCATGGTATTGCTACTAGAACATCTTGCTGTATGCCAAAATAAGTTTGAATATGAATTACTGCTATCTCCTTGGTTATCTCCTGTTCTTTTAGGTTTAACTATTTTACTAGCTGCCAATATACCTTCTGAGTTTATTTACTTTGAATTCTGATGGGAAAATCACTTAAAATATTGCCTTGGTTAATTGCTGCTGCTTCTGCCTGGTCTTTAGGTTTTACTTACAATGTGGTCTATGGTGGGGAATTAAGCTGGTTGCGTAGAATGTACTGGCGAAAAATTGCGATCGCAAAATCCTTGGAGTCAGACCGTCGATTACTGATTACAGGAGGTTCGGGGGCACATTACACTCTAAACTCCAAAATTATTGAAGAAGGGTTGGGTATTCCTGTAGTAAATCTAGGCTTGGATGGTCCCATTGGCTTAGATGTTATTTTACTTAGCATGATCGATCAGGTACGTCCTGGAGACATTGTTTTACTAATTCCTGAATACTTATTGCTACTAGACCCTGATGGTTTAGGTGATCGCTCTGCTAATTTTGGAGTCGCTATTGGTAAACCAGCATTAGGTAGAGTCCCTCTAAAGCAACTCACCCAAGATACCATCATGCTAGGAGTTCCTTCTCTGCGGGCTGTTGCTAAATCCACAGTGGAGATTACTCAGGAAGGAAAACTCTCTGGTTACTATGACGATCCCCTTAGTGATCGGGGGGATCCTACTACGGAAAAAATGAGGCAAGATGAATGGTGGAGATTGCCTATTCATCAACACCTGTCTAATTATGCAGCCAATCGAATCCTTCAGTTTCGCAAAGAGGTAGAAGCTAAAGGGGGCAGTTTAGTCATATCTTTACCTTGGATCTACGGTAGTACAGATGCCAAAACTGCTAAAAGCATTAGGCTGACTGCTTATTATCTGTCTAAAATAGCCCCTACTATTTACGATAAGGAGTCTTTGAATATTAAAACTGATTCAAGTCTATTTGCAGATACTCACTATCATTTGCTCCCACAAGGAAGGCAGTTGAGAGCTAAAGAATTAGTGGAGCAGTTGCAACCGCTTATAAACCAATAAAAAATACTTAACTGTTGACAAGGTTGATCCCAAACTAAGAACATACGTTAAGAAACTAAATTTTGCTATTAGGGAAGCAGAATCATGCTGGGGAATTGTCAGCACCCCGCTCTAAAGAGACGAGGCTAGTCTTAGACCCTGCTGTTGCAGCTCGTGCCTCAACTTTAGATAGCTGACCAGCCTAAGTCTCAAGAGGACTATGTTATCGGGAAGAGTTAAAATTCCTACCTTGGCGTGCGTGCCAGCTCCAAGCTCTAGAACTTAAAAGTTAAAGAGTTTTACGAGGGGTAAAACAGTGCTTTTGAGATAGTACCGACCGATAACATTGGCGAGGCAAACTTTACTCCAGTAATGGAGGTCTTGGGAGATACAACCTTTTCTCCCACCCTTATTTAATATTTGACTGACGGCTTTAACCGTCTCAAGACTGTTCCTCCGCGAGCTGAAGCTGCGCGGTTTCCCAGGTACTTATTCCATGAAAACTAGAAAAAATATACTGATGCTCACAGGCAAAAGGTTGCTTCGTAGCTTGACTAAAACAATATTACTAATTGCAATTGTAATTAGCTCTTTAAACTTGGTCTGGCAAGATCCAGCGATCGCTGGATTAGCTCAAGGAGATGCCATTACTGATCCCAAAACTATACTTAGATATGCCCTTCCGATAGACAACAATATGGTTAGGAGGTTACAGGGAAGTATTGAAGATATTTCCCGACAGTTGCGGGTTAAAATGTGGGGAAAAGTCAATCGGGATATTAAAGATGCAGCTTTTGTATTAAGAGTGCGTCGAGATAAAATTATTGCTGGAGTTCCCGAAGAATTAAAACCCCAGGCGGAAGTTTGGCTAGACGAAATAGCTACAGGAGTAGAAGAACTCCAAGAACTAGCAAAAGAACGAGACAGGGAAGCACTCTACATCAAACGACGGGAAATTCTTGACATAGTATCTGATCTTGAAGCATCTATGGTAGTGGGATATCCCTTTGAAATTCCCGAAGAATTTGCTTATTTACCCCGACTTTTGGGCAGAGCAACCGTAGAAATGGTAACTAATAAAGGGAATTTGACCATAGTTGTGGATGGTTACAGTGCGCCGATTAATGGAGGCAACTTTGTCGATCTAGTAAATCGAGGCTTTTACGATGGATTAGATTTTAATCGGGAAGAAGAGTTCTATATCTTGCAAGGAGGAGACCCCCCTGGACCAGAAGTAGGTTTTATCGATCCTGAAACCAAGGAATATCGAGCTATCCCCCTAGAAGTCTTGGTAAAAGACGACCCTGGGCCAGTTTATGAAATCACTCTAGAAGATATGGGTCGCTATTTAGATACACCTGTATTGCCTTTTAACGCTTATGGTGCGATCGCTCTAGCCCGTCCAGAAGACGATCCTAATGGCGGTTCATCCCAATTCTTTTTCTTCAAATTTGATACAGAATTAACTCCTCCTGGCTATAATCTGATGGATGGACGCTATTCTGTATTTGGCTATGTGGTAGAAGGCAAAGAAGTTCTGGCAGAACTTACAGCCAAAGATAAAATTATTTCTGCCAAAGTTGTTGAGGGTTTAGAAAATTTAGTTGAACCTAACAGTTAGTATTACAGTAGGGTGGGCGTTGCCCACCTTAATTAAGATTTTTAATTTAATGAAGCTAATCAAAGATATTGGCGAACAGGGATTACTCAAAAAACTACAGCCTTTTTTTCCTTCTGGAGTAGTAGGAGATGATGGAGCAGTACTAGATATAGACCCCAATAAAAAATTAGTTGTCACTACAGACGTTTTAGTAGATCAGGTTCATTTCAGCGATCGCACAACTAGTCCTTTTGATGTGGGTTGGCGAGGTGCCACAGCCAATTTATCAGATTTAGCAGCTATGGGAGCAACGCCAATAGGTATTACTGTAGGATTATCTTTACCAGGAGAGGTTCCCGTCTCTTGGGTAGAAGAATTATATCGAGGATTACAAAGTTGTCTAAATTTACATCAGACTCCCATCGTAGGAGGAGATATCACCCGCTCCCAAACCATTACTGTTGCTATCACCGCTTTGGGTCAAGTCTTACCTAATAAAGTAATTTGCCGCAATAATGCCAGAGTTAACGATGCTATCCTCATTACTGGATATCATGGACTCGCCAGAGCTGGATTAGAATTATTGCTTGATCCAGAATTAGGACAAAATCTTACTGCTTCAGAAAAAGAGCTACTGATCAAAGCTCATCAACAACCCAATCCTAGACTTGACTTAATGCCTCTATTAGAAACGGTGGCTTCTGAGATAGCCATAGCAGGAATGGATAGCAGCGACGGTTTAGCTGATGCTATTAGGCAGATTTGTCGCTTTAGTAGGGTAGGAGCCATAATTGATCTAGATCATCTGCCCATACATCCGATTTTGTTGAAATTAGTTTCTAAAGCCCAAGCTGAGGAATGGACTTTGTATGGAGGAGAAGATTTTGAATTAGTTTTATATTTGCCTCGTCCTCTGGCTGCTAACTTAGTAAATAGTCTTGGAACAAATGCCAAAATTATTGGTCGAACAATCCTAGAACCAACAGTTATTCTTAACTCTCAAAAAAAACATTTTTCCCAAGAAATATCGATGAAAAGCTTGCAATTTCAACATTTCTGATAATTCAGTAAATTCTTACTCTAATTAGTTTGCTCTAACTTTGTCATCATTGATTTAAAGTAATTTTGATCAACCGACTCAATATTAAACAATTTATGCTCGATATTTATTAAAGAATATAGATGATAGTTTTGGTATAAATTTAGCAAAAATGGGAATTCTAACTTTGTAAGGAGTTCTAACACCAGATCAATCTGTTTTATGGTAGTAAAGCGTAATATGAGGGGTATTCACCAAAAGTTTTAATCCTATAACTATAAGCTTTATCTCAACTAAGAGGAATCAGTAAATTCCATAGTTGGCAATTCATACTAGGCTTAGAGCTATAATCGCTGTTTAATAATCTTGGCTCCCCCTATAGAGCAGAGGTATTCGGCATAGAAAATGCAACACTTAGCAGAATCAAACGTAATCGAACAAAAAATCCTGAGATTAATCTCCCAGTGTAATTCAACAACCTTAATGAAACAGCTTGCGACTGATATCGGAACGCTCTTTCAAGCTAATGGTTGTGCCATTATCTCTGGCAACATTGAGCAGATCAACAATCTCGAAATTACTTGGTGGCACAATGAAGATTTTTCTCAAGTCGAAGTAGAAGTACTGGAAAAATTTTTGACCCAGTTATTACGAGAAAATTCTGCGGTTGTTGAGCCGAAACTCAAAAATAAGATCACTCCAGAAACTTCAGCAAAATTGCTCCCTCAGATATCTTCATTGCACATCATAACCAGCTTTCAAGACAAAGCTAATGGTGCTGTAGTGTTGCTGAGACCTCAATCTCATCAGTGGCATAACTCCGAAATCCAATTACTGGCACAAATTTCAGATTCAATGGCGATCGCAATTTCTCAGGTTCAATTACAACAACTAGCTAGAACTAAAACTCAGTATCATAACCTTCTGAGTCGGATTACTCAAGCAATCGGGAAGAGTTCGGAGATTGAGGCTCTTTTTCAGCTCTCTCTATCAGAAATTGGTCAAGTACTACAGTTAAACCGCAGCAAAGTCTTAACCCTCAAGTACAAAGACCCCTTGTTTGCCCAACGGAGAACACCACAAAAGCCGATTCAGGGGACAGTCAACATTTCCTATCGCTGGTCGGATTCAGCAACAGAATCCACTAGTCCTGAGACAAATACTTTTCAACTCACAGATTCAACCTGGTGTCAAAAAGCTTTAGCTCAAGCTCCTGAAGCTTTAATAGTGAATGATTCAGCAGATTTCCCTGATTTTCTGCCTGAAGATGAGCAATGCCCTTCTGCTTCTGCATTATTAATTGTGCCTTTGATGGGAACAACTAGCAGGGATACTCAATCTGCCATAGTTTTGGGGTTTTTAGTTTTAGAAAGAGATAATCCTCATTCTTGGACAGAAGATGAAATAGATCTAGTCAGCTGGGTTGGAGTGCAATTAAGCGTAGCACTAATCCACAATCAAACTCTGACTCAAGTACAGTCTATTGTAGAAGAAAGAACAGCCCAACTTAAGTGGAGTTTGGAAGTTCAGGCGAAACTATCGGAAAAAATGCGCCGACAGATTGAACAATTGCGCCAACTCAATGAGTTAAAAGATGATTTTCTCAGTAGCATGAGTCATGAACTTAAAACCCCTTTGACTAGTATGAAAATGGCGATTCAAATGTTGCGCCAACCTATACCAGAAGCAATGCGGGAAAGATATCTTAATATTCTCGAACAAGAATGGAATCGAGAATATAATTTGATCAAAGATTTATTAACTCTGCAACAAGTAGAGTCGGGAGAGCTGAGTTTCACTCCTCAAGAATTGAATTTAAATCAAATTATCCAAGAATTGTCAGCAAGTTTTACAGAAAAATGGCAATCTAGTAAAGGTTTAAATCTAGAGACGGAATTATCAGATACTAATTTAACTTTATATTCTGATTCTGATAGTCTGAACCATGTTCTTAATGAACTGTTGCTAAACGCTGGTAAATATTCCGACCCTGATACTACTGTTAAGATCAAAATTGTTAATCATATAACTCTTAAAGGACAGGAAATTCATCTCAGCACTACTAACTATGGTGCAGGAATTACTCAGGAAGAATTACCTTATATTTTTGATAGATTCCGTCGAGGAAAAGGCGTCACTGATCGTGCTGTACCAGGTACAGGATTGGGTTTAGCTCTAGTGAAACATCTAGTAGAACATCTCAATGGGGAAATTTTGGTCACTAGTGAGCCAATAGAGACAAATTCGGAAGTCTTTGAAACTACTTTCACTGTGAAATTGCCTTCTGCTTCTAAACCTTTAAAATAATTTTGAATGGTCTGTTTTAAATTATGGCTTTTTGATGAAAAAAAACCACGAATTATCCTGGGCTAGCGATCGCTATTCCCCCTTTATTAGACAGTTAACCACTTTTACCGTGGCTTTTAAATTCTTATTTGCTATCTGGTGGGATAATTTAATTGGCAATGATTCCTCTCAGCAAAAACGCCGTCATGCCAGGTGGCTAGTGAGGAATATGATTCAATTGGGTCCTACATTTATCAAGATTGGACAGGCTTTATCAACCCGTGCGGATTTAATTCCCTTTGAATATACTCAAGAATTTGCTCAACTACAAGATAATGTACCAGCTTTTAGCTCAGAAAAAGCGATCGCGGTAATAGAAACAGAATTAGGAAAATCAGTTCAATATTTGTTTCGGGACTTTAACCCTCAACCCCTTGCTGCTGCCAGTTTAGGGCAAGTCCACCGAGCTAGATTACATACGGGAGAAGATGTAGTTGTTAAGGTACAGCGTCCTGGCTTGGAAAAATTATTTAATTTAGATTTTGAAATTTTACATAGTTTAGTTAGAATTATTAATCGCTTTTCTAAAACTCTCAAAAGATATAATTTAGAGGCAATTTATCAAGAGTTTTTTGAATTACTATTTCAAGAAATCGATTATATTCATGAAGGAAAAAATGCGGAAAGATTTCAAGAAAATTTTAAACAATATCATAAAGTAATTACCCCTAAAGTTTATTGGCAATATACTACTAGAAAAGTCTTGGCTCTGGAATATTTGCCAGGAATAAAAATAGATGACCGTCAGACTTTAGAAGCAAATAAAATTAACACTCAAGAGATAATTCAATTGGGAATTACCTGTTATCTCAAACAACTTCTAGAAGATGGTTTTTTTCAATCCGATCCTCACCCTGGCAACATGGCAGTTAGTCCTAAGGGGGAAATAATTTTCTATGATTTTGGCACCATGGCAGAAGTTAAGTCTATGGCTCAAGATCAGATGGTTAAAACTTTTTTTGCTGTTCTTAAACAAGACACTGAGGAGGTAGTCCAAACCCTAATTTATATGGGTTTAATTGAGCCAGTGGGAGATATGACACCGATTAAAAGAATGGTGTCTTTTTTATTAAAAGAATTTCGCGACAAACCTATAGATGTCAAGGCTTTTGACCAGATGACAGACGAAATTTATTTGATGTTTGAACAGCAGCCCTTTCGTCTTCCTCCTCAGATGACTTTTATTATTAAATCTGTAACTACTCTTGATGGAATTGCTCGCGCCCTCGATCCTCAATATAATTTATTAGCTGCTGCTCAACCTTTCATTAAAAGTATTGCTTTCTCCCAGAATAAAGGGGGGTTATTAAAAACCTTAGCCAGACAAACCAAAGATTTAGTTCAATACAAAATAAATCAACCTAGTCGTACTGAATTATCTATTAGAAGATTAGAATCCCGCTTAGAATTAGGAGAATTACAGGTAAGAGTTAAATCTGTAGAAAGCGATCGCACTTTGAAACTAATTCAAATAGGAATTAAAAGTTTAATCTTTACTTGTCTTTCTGGATTTACCTTATTATCAGGAACATTATTCTTTCTAAGCGAGCATAATATCATCGCTTTTATCATGTTTGGTTTATCAGGACTTTGGCTATTTCTCTTATTGAAAAATTTAATGAATTTAGCTTTTTATGAAAGGATTAATCGCAAATTATAGAATCTATGCCTTACCCATAAGTGTTGAAACATGAGCAAAAAAAAAACAGTTAGTCTAGCTTTGGCAAGTGTTAGAGGAAGTAAATTAATGGGGTCGTGGGCAACTCAAGAACTGAAATATGCTGCTTTACCAGACAAACGATTAAATCAAAAATTAGGCTCACAGGTTGATTTTTAATAAACCACAGAGAGCACAGAGAGGTTCTTTATTTGGTGTTTTTTTGTTAATGGTTGAGACTGAGGGGGTTATCTGCGCTGTTAATTGATTTGATCTTAAATTTTTGATGCTAAGTTGTTTTATCTCGAACTCAGGTTAGTTCAAGCTCATAATTTCAATATATTTTAAGCAAATCATAGCTAGATAGTCGGCAATATTGCTTATGATGAGATAATATACAAAACTTTAATAAGATTTATGACAGTTTCGTCTCTTGAGCTTAAGAATTTTAAACAAATCATCCAAAATAAAATTTTATTTGGTAACAAACTAACTCCTGAACTTGTCGCAATTCTCACCGTCTATTTCGTACAGGGAATATTAGGACTAGCTAGATTAGCTGTCAGTTTTTTTTTAAAAGATGATTTGGGATTAAGTCCAGCAGAAGTAGCAGCTTTAACTGGGATAGCTTCTCTACCTTGGGTAATTAAACCCATATTTGGCTTAATGTCTGATGGGTTGCCAATTTTTGGTTATCGTCGCCGACCCTATCTTATATTATCTGGTTTACTAGGCACAGTATCCTGGCTGATGTTAGCAACAGTAGTCGATACAGCTTCTGCTGCAACTATTATCATGCTCATGACATCGGTTTCTGTCGCTATCAGCGATGTTATTGTGGATTCATTGGTAGTAGAAAAAGCCAGAGCAGAATCCCTCGCACAATCAGGCTCCATACAATCTTTGTGTTGGGGTTTCTCGGCATTGGGAGGATTAATTACAGCTTACCTCAGTGGCTGGTTACTAGAATATTTTAGTAGCAATATTGTATTTGAAATCACCGCTACATTCCCTCTTTTCGTTTCAGCAGTTGCTTGGTTGATTGTAGAAGAAAAAATCGATAGTAAAAAATCCGATAAAAATCTGGTAGCAAAACAAATTCAAGAACTTGTTACCACCTTAAAGCAAAAATCCATCTGGCTACCCGTAGCATTTTTATTCATCTGGCAAGCTACCCCTACCGCAGATTCAGCCTTTTTCTTTTTTACCACTAATGAATTGGGGTTTGAGCCAGAATTTTTGGGGAGAGTTAGACTGGTTACGAGCCTAGCTTCTATTGTTGGTATCTTAGTTTTTCAAAAATTCCTCAGAAATATTCCCTTTCGCCAAATCCTGGGTTGGAGTACAGTTATTGCTGCTAGTTTGGGGATGACTACACTACTACTGGTGACTCATGCTAATCGTATCATAGGTATCAGCGATCGCGTCTTTAGTTTGGGAGATAGTTTAATTCTCACAGTTATGGCACAAATTAGCTGGATGCCGGTGCTAGTATTATCGGCTCGTTTATGTCCCAAGGGAGTAGAAGCAACTCTTTTTGCACTTCTAATGTCTGTCTGGAATCTATCTTTATTACTATCCCATGAGATTAGTGCTGTATTAACTTCCTGGTTGGGAGTAACAGAAACCAATTTTGATAACCTCTGGTTGCTAGTAATTATTACTAATCTTTCGACTCTTTTACCTTTACCTTTTATTGGTTGGTTACCTAAAAGTGATCCTCAAGAAACGGAATCTGTTTAAAGTTAATAAGCTGG
>JASJDB010000050.1 GCA_030065315.1 Xenococcaceae cyanobacterium MO_167.B52
TGGTATGGAACAATTGACGAAGTAAGTAAAGCTCAAGGACAGTTAGTACCTCAGGGCGAAACTTACAAAGTTGAGCCAGTGGAATTAGGTCAAGTCAAGCATATCGCCATCAAAGAAGGAGACGAAGTGAAAGCAGGACAAACCTTGGTGGAGTTGGACACCAAGTTAGCAGAACAAGAAATTGTCAGACTTGAACAAATGATCCAAGCTTATCAAAGTGAGTTGAGCCAAAAACAGGGATTACGAGAAAAGATAATTTTAGAAGCAAAAACTCAAGAAGATATTTCTCGGGCTGAGATTTCAGCTCAACTCGCTGCTATTTTTGTAGCCAAAGGCAAGGCTGATACCTTTAGATACTTACTATCTCAACAAAAGTCAGAAGTAAAAGCCCATTTAGAACAACAAGCTAGGCTCAAGTCATTGGCAAGTTTGTCAATAGAACGCTTGAATCAATTAAAAGCCGAGAAAAAATCTCGTCAACACCGTTTAGAAAGATTACTACCTCTAGCACAACAAGGAGCAGTGTCTCAAGAATACTTTTTTCAAGCAGAACAATCATTAAGAGAAGCAGAAAGACAAATTACTCAAAGTCAGCTTCAAGAAATTACCAATGCTAGAGAACACATATTCCAGTCTAATCAAGCCATGCGAGAGCTTCAAGCTCGTATTACCTATAATCGGGGTGAATTAGCTTCCGCTTTAAGAGAGACACAGCGATTAGAAGCAGAGTTTATCCGAAAAAAATCTGAAGGTACAAGAATTCAACTAGAAGCTCAACAGAGAATTAAGCAACTGGAATTGGAGTCAGTGCAAATAGATAGGAAAATAGCTGATACAGAGAATTTATTAGCTGCTGCTCAAGCTAAGCTTGAGCAAAAATTTCTTAAGGCTCCAGTGGATGGCGTTGTTTTGTCTCTTAATATTGATAACTCTGGTAAAGTCGTTCAAGCTGGCGAAACAGTAATTGAAATTGCGCCTCAAGGTGCACCACTAGTGGTGTCTGCATTTATACCCAATCAAGAAGCTGGATTTATTGAAGAAGGAATGCCAGTACAAATTAAATTAGATGCTTATCCCTATGAGTCTTATGGTCTGATTCCTGGTACAGTAACCTACATTTCTCCCGATGCTAAACCTAATTCTCAACTAGGAGAAGTTTATGAGGTCAAAGTATTACTAGAACGAGATTACATTACTCATGATCAGCAACAAATCAAGTTCAAAGCTGGTCAAACAGCTACAGCAGATATTATGGTTCGTCGTCGTCGCATTCTCGATGTTTGGCTAGAACCGATCAAAAAACTACAACAAGATGGCATCGAAATGTAATACCAATTGCAAACAGTCACTAAATATCAGAATAAAGAAAATGACTCAGCATCTAGTACAGTCTCAAACCAAACTTGACAAAGTAATGGATTCTAGCAAGTTTGATGAAATTGTCACGGCAATTTTGGCTGGTAAATATTCTTGGGCTTGTGTTCTCATTTTACGCTGTGCTGGTTACAATCCACTGCACTATATTCCCTATCGAACCTATAATCGATTGATGAAAAATAATTCCCAACGAACTTCCATAAACGAGCTGCAAAAGCATCACAGTAATAAAAACCAAGAATCTTTGGCTAATAAATCCTCAAGAACTCCTTTAAATAAACCTGCTTATAAAATTAGCGATCTTAGTTATTTAGAAACTGCGTCGGTACAGGATAAACAAGTTCATGGGGGATATCAATTTTACTTCCCAACTGATTGGGAGTTGGTTCTTGATTGCTGAGGAGATTAAATCGCCTTAGCATTTAACTTAGAAGCCGTTGCTTCTGGATTACTGTAGATCAAAACAATTTATCCACCCGATGATTAATTGTTAAAGAACCTCTCTTTTAATATATGGTTGCAATACTTCGGGAATTTCTACTGTACCGTTGGGTAGCTGATAGTTTTCTAAGATAGCAGCCATAGTTCGTCCTATTGCTAAACCCGAACCATTCAGGGTATGGAGGTATTTTGTACCTTTTTTCCCAGCTTCCTTAAAACGGATATCTCCTCTTCTAGCTTGAAAATCGTGGAAGTTAGAACAGCTAGAAATTTCTCGATAAGTATTAGAAGTAGGAAGCCAAACTTCTAAGTCATAACATTTTGCTGCACCAAAGCCTAAATCACCAGTGCACAATTCAATTACTCGGTAAGGCAATTTTAGAGCTTGTAATATAGCTTCTGCATTTTGCACTAAAGCTTGATGTTCTGCTTCCGAATTATCAGGATGAACTAGTTTCACTAATTCAACTTTATTAAATTGATGTAGGCGAATTAAACCTCTGGTATCTTTTCCATAACTTCCTGCTTCGCGACGGAAACAAGGAGTATAAGCACAGTGATGAATGGGTAACTGAGATGCTTCTAATATTTCTCCCCGATATAAATTAGTTAGGGGTACTTCTGCGGTGGGAGTGAGCCACAAGTCATCTTCGTCACATTTAAAGCTTTCTTCAGCAAATTTAGGTAATTGCCCCGTAGCAGTAAGAGATTGCGTATTAACTAATACGGGAGGCATGATTTCGGTGTATCCTGCCTCAATTTGCTTATCTAACATAAAGTTAATTAAGGCTCTTTCTAGTGCAGCACCAGCCCCAACTAAATTTACAAAACGACTTTGGGCAATTTTTACAGCGCGTTTAAATTCTAAAATGCCGAGTTGTTCGCCAATTTCCCAATGGGGTAAAACTTTTTTGTCTTGGGATATATATTCGTCTCCCCAGCGTCTTATTTCCACATTTTCTGTTTCATCTTTGCCAATAGGGGTGGATTCATTTGGCAGATTGGGCAATTGTAATAAGAGGTTTTCGATGTGAGCTTTTAGTTCTTTTTCTTGGGGTTCAAGTTCGGCTAATTGGGCTTTAATATTGTTTCCTTCTTCTTTTAAAGCTGCAATTTCTGCTCCTTTGGGATCGCTTCCTGTGCGAATTTTTTGCCCCACAGTCTTACCAATTTCGTTACCCTTCGCACTCAATTTACTGCGTTTGGTTTCGATTTCCCGCTGCTGTCGATCTAAATCGAGAATTGGTTGGATATCATATCCTTCTGAATCACGGCGGTTGAGTAATTCTTGTACTTGAGTGGGTTGTTCCCGAATTAGTTTGAGGTCTAGCACAGTTTATCCTTAAATATATCTGCTTAATTCTTGGGTGATTTTCCTGCAATCATAAATTAATATCACTTAAATATGATAAATATATCAATGTATTAGGATAAAGTGAATTAAGGAATTTTCCAACCTAACTTAGTTGGCTGTTGATAGATTTTTTTGAGAGTATTAATATCTCTCTCGGAAATAAAGGGTATGTCTTTTACTTGGGAAAAATATAAAGCATCAGTCTCTATATTACTATGACCCCAAATGCCCAAGGCATGACCTAATTCATGGCGTGCTGCTGCTAAAGTAGCTGTTTGCCCTATTTCGGGACTAATATTCACAGTCATTCTATGAGACAGGATATTACTAGTCCCATCTAGATAAAATTCGTATTGGGTTTGAGCTGTAATGGCGCGAGGAATATTATATAGCCCTGTTTCGGGATCGAGTTCAGCTTTTCGCGTTACAGATGATCGCAAGATTATAATATCTGCTATTTTAGGATCATCTATTTGTTGTAGCGGAAGATAAACATTCCATTCTGCGATCGCATTTTGAGCTGCTTCATACCACTTTTGTAATCTTACATTCTCAGCAGAGTTATCTGGTTCGGGGGAAGGTTCCACATAAACGGAAATGGGAAACTGCGACCAAATCAAATACCCCACGGGAGTAGTTTTGATCTTAGCAAAATAATCTTGGTCACTCTTGGTTCCTTGCCATTTTGCCAGAGAAGATGGCAAAGGATGAGCTTTTAGGGGTGGTAAAGAGTTGGAAACTGAAGGTGCTAAAGAATTAAAGCCAGGGAAGCTAACAATAAGTAACTGTATACTAAAAAATATTGCGATCGCTTTAATCCACCTGTTATGAGCGATCGCGGTCAAGAATGTTTCGATACGGAAACTGATAAAAGACCCAGTACTATTAGATCTCTTGTAACCCATAAAAACTAATTAACTGATCCATCCAGCACTTAATGCTACGGTCAAAGCCATAAAGGTAATACTTAAAACCCAGGTAATTCGATTGAGGGTTGTCTCCGCGCTTTTGGTACTAGTAAAAAGTTGCGCTTGTCCTCCAATACCACCTAAACCGTCTCCTTTGGGGCTATGAAGTAAGACTAGAACTATTAATAGAAATGCAGAAGTTGCCCAAATAATTTGAAATAGCTGGTAAAGTTTCATTGAATAAAATAATACTGTAGAATCTAGAATTGACTATTTGATATTCTAAGATACATTACTGCCCTTGTTCAAATTTTCAAAGTTTTCCCAAGGGAATACTAGTGTACGTCGAGTAGAGTGGCCTGAGATGTTGGCACAAAATTAGATCGGGATAATTTACAAATTATCCCGACTTTTGATTCTGTAAAGATGGAGTATATCCCATTTATACAGACTTTAAACCAGATAAATACCGAACTTTAACGAAAAATAGCTGGTTTTACCCCTAAATTACTACTATTAGTAGGATTAGATCCACTAGATTTATCTTGATCCAATTCTGTACCTGTACCACCATCTTTTGGGTCGAGAAAAGGTCGTAAGTCAATACCATTAACACCATTATTGAAACTGGGTGTTTTTTTACCTCCTAAGATATTGCTAATATCATTAAGAATATCGTTACTATTACCTTGTTCTCCATAGGTATAAACCCCTTGAGTTTGTAATCCATCATCAGCAATTAGGAGATTTTCAAAAATGAGGTCGCGGGTTAGTTGGGGGTCTTGACCAGGGGGTACAGTTAAAACGATACGACAATCAGTAGGATCGATTTGGGTAGTTACACAGACAGTGTTGTAGCCATTTTCTTCTCCTGTGGTCATTTCTAGTAATCCATCTGCTCGATAGGATTCAAGACGACGACTAATTTCGTTACAACGTCTTTCGGGAGACCAACCACTTCCTAATTGACTAGGAACAGCCCAAGGATAAGAGGTATTGGGTTGACTTTCGGGATAGTACATTACGGTATATTCGCCGTTAACTAATTCGCAACCAAATCTAGTATCAAAGTTGTTTCTAGTTGTAGATCTAGAGTCAGGATTTGTTCCAGGATTCGTATCAACAATTACATCCCTAGGTCGAGAATTACTTTGGCTAACTGCTTGTAATATTTCGAGGAAATTTTGATTTTTAAATGATGATAATTCCCTGGGAAAGGGGGCAGCATTAGCACTATTTCCACCTAATATTATAGCGATCGCAAAAGGTATAGTAGTTCTAGTAAAGCGTGATTGCAGGGGATTAAATTTATTTAACATCATAAATCTTTCTGGTAATTCAATAACGTTCTTGATATAAAAAACACCCGTCGAGAGTGTGAATAATGATTTCAACAACTATGACGGGTGAAAATGATAAATGTTTCTGACTACAAATTATTTAAAGGCGTTTTTCTAGATACTGACCAATAGTAATTTGTTGTCCAGCGCGGGAAATAATGGTTTGTCTAGTGCGATAGTTTTGACCAATTAATTTTACTTCTTCTTCAAACACAGAGCCACCATATTCTGTGCGTAAACATAAAGTGTCGGGATTATTGAAATAACAAATAGCAACAATGGGTTTAGATGTGGCGAAACCGCGATCACGATATAACTTATCCCCTAATATACCAAATATGGTGGAGCCTGTAGTAGCTTTCCTGTCTTGGTTAATATAGTCACTTTCCCAAGTTACTAGTGAGCCACAGGTTAAAGCTTTTTCTGATTCTAGTTGGTGTAATTGTGCTAATTCGATGAGTTCTGCTGCACCTGGTTCTAAATATCTGACAGTTAGTTTGCTTTCTACTTCTTGAGGCTTAGTTTCTTGATTTAGCATATAGTAGCGTCGCTGAGAATTCCATTGACCTTCGGATCTCCTAAAATACTCTACCGCCAAACCTTCTAAAGTCTTATTTGTCATTCCCACAGATCTCATCGACACACAACCTCTTTTTTTGATAGCTTATTTGCACAACCTGAGTATTTTGTAAATACTTAGTCGGTTATTTCGTAATTTTTTTTAATATATCACGATCAATTAGTAATTTTCATCCTGAGGGGATTTTTGTTAGAGAAGCAAATAAACTGTATCAAAACCATAATTATTTCTCCAAAATCCCCATCAAGAAACTTTAATCGTTAACAAAAGTAAACTTTTGTAACTAAATACATAAATTAAGTGCATAGCAGCGAAGTTACCTACGTAAGGACTCAGTGAAATTCACAAATTCAGGATTTTATCAGCCATGACAGTTTCGATTGCCCGCGAAAATCTACAATTGTTCAGTACCAATGAGCAATTAACCTTGTCTTCTGAATATTTATGGCTAATTATTGAGGGAGTAGTCAAAAGCTCAACTATTAATCACAAAGGAGAGAATGTTACTTTAAGTTATTGGGGAAAAAATGATGTAGTAGGAAAGCCCTTATCTAGTGACAGCCTATATATACTTGAGTGTGTTCAACCTGTAAAAGCTGAGAAAATTTCTATCCAAGATTGGCAGAAGTTATCATCTGCCATACTGCGTCACGGACAACAAATCAAAGAATTAACCTACATAATTCGTACAGGTAAAGTACCCCAAAGACTGTTATCCCTTTTGGGTTGGTTAGCTAATAAATCTAGCGATCAATTAAACCCTCACAAATCAATTAATTTTAATATTACTCACCAAGATTTATCGGAAATAATGGGGGTGAGCCGTATAACAGTTACTAAAATCCTGAATCAGCTTGAAGAACAAGGTCTTATTTCTCGTCCTGGAAGAAGCAAAATTATCTTGCATGATTGTGTTTAGTGCTTAATAAATAGTCTATTTCCCTATTTCTGTTTTTCCAACTATGGCGGTTCTCAAATTTGTAGGATATCAGACTGTATCTTAATTGAAAAGAGAACCGCTATAACTCACGTTAAAATAAATTCTTCTGAGGAAGGATTACGCCATAACTGTTCTAAACCAGTGGCAGGAATTGTTAAATATAAAACATCTTGAGGGGCAAGAGGAATATCTAATAGTTCCCAACCACGAATAATTTGTCCGTTTCTTTCCAGATATAGAGGTACAAAATCTGCTTCCATAGCAACCTCTTTCATATAGCGATCGCAAAAAGGATGTCTGGGAGTAATTAGAGTTGCTAAAGCCACCCACAATAAATCTTGAGTCATCCCATTACCCAATATTCTGCCTCCCAGCGCAGCAGCAGCAAAAGGATAGGTTGATAACTCTAAAGGGGATAAAACATTATCAAATTGAAACACCTCTTGCATGGATTCGCTAAATTGAGGGTTATAGCTGCGAACAATAGTTTTGATATAGGGTGCAACAGCTCTGGCACAAAGAGCAATTTCTAAGTTCACCATGTCATCACTGGTAACACTAATCAGACTAGTAGCTTTAGCACTATTCACGGCTTTTAGAGTCGTAGCCAAACTAGCATCCTCGATAATAACTGGTACGCCCCAAGAGCGGGCGCAGTGGATAAAACGATTATGGGGATCGGATTCGATTGCCACAACTTCATGACCTTGACTTTGCAATTGTCGTACAATTTGAATCCCAATCCCACCTAATCCACAGACAATGTGGTGATTACTTTTGGGCAGTTTTGCTGCATCCCAGGCTTGCTTGAGGCGACTACCCAAAACAAAATCGTTAATTAGAGCGTAGCAAATTCCGATCGCCCCTGCTCCCACAATCATCATAATGGCAGTAAACACTTTAATTGTATCGGGGGCTTGCTCTGCTACTTGTTCTTGTCCTCCTGCACCTGTAATCATTCCCACTGAGAAGTAAAGTGCATCTACGATAGAAGTATTGAGATTGACGCTGACATAGATCCCCGTGGCGATAAATACCATAATCAATAACCACAGGGTTACTACGATTACTGGTCTGGTGTAACGTTGATAACGAGGCAAATTAGTAATAGCTTTGATTAATTTTTGCCACCAAAAACGTTTTTTATTGCGAAATGTAGGTTTAGTTCCTACAATCAAGCAATCCCCTGATTCTAGAGTTTTTCCTGCGATTACCGCTGAGACAAGATCAATTTCCCCTTTAATTGGCAGATAATAAATCAACATTCGAGAAGGATTATTCCAGAGATCACATAGGGGTTTACCCAACCAAGGATGATCCTGATCGACTACTTCTTCGTGAATCGGCCAAGTACGATTAAACAGTTTTAATTGTCCTATAGCTTTATTTCCCAAAGCTGCAAAGGTAAATATGGGAGCAGCCAAAGTTGCCATACTCATCGTGAAATGCTCTGTTAGAGTACGGTCTAATCTTTCTCCTAAAGTTTGGTTGAGTAAGCGATTAATAATTCTAATCTGAGGATTAAGCACTTTGGCTTGAGTGAGAACCGCTAAATTAAAAGGATCATCATTACTAGCTAAAACCAAAGTATTGGCTTTTCTAATTCCTGCTTTGACCAAAATAGCAGGAGAACGAGCATCCCCAACAATAACTTGTTCTTGATTTTGTAACGTAATTGGGCGATCGCTTATTCCTACTACCTCTGCCCCTTGTTGTTGTAATAAGCTATATATTTTATATCCGATGCTACCTAGTCCAGAAACAATAATCAGAGGTTTCATGACCGATTACAATTCCCCTTGATGTACATATGGTTTTTTAAATTGCAGTTTTTCTTGCCTTGATTACCTTTGTTATTGTCGCTCAAAAAATTACACCCTAATGTAATGTACAGCACTAAACTTAGTGGTTAGTAGTTAGTCCTAAAGGATACCGCTGCCCCTTCGGGTAGAGCTACGCAAGCGCATATGGTTAGTGGTTAGTGGTTAGTGGTTAGTTCTTCATTGTTCTTTGTCTTCCTTGTCTTCTTATCTCCTTATCTCCCCTGTCTCCCTTATCTCCCTTGTCTCCCTTGTCCCCCTTGTCCCTCTTGTCCCCCAATCTCCCCAATCTCCCTTATCTCCCCAACACCTACTTTCCTACTTCCACGTTCTTCAGGGTAAAGTCGCCAAAAATAAACCCCTGATTCCAATTAACAGGAGCTTGAAAAATAGGTCGATTGAGATCGGATCGCTGGGGCATATTTTGGAAAGAATTAAACAACTTATAATTTTGCTCCAGAGTACGAGCCTCTAAAATATACCCTGTGCTATAAAAAATGTTAATCGCAGCTTCATAAGCTTGTCTGGCTCGAATATAGTCCCCTGCCAAAAGCAAAATGTCTCCCATATGTTTAGTAATTAAGCCTCGAATAGCGCGATCGCTGTTACTTTGCCAAGAAATGAAATTTTGCAGTGTTTGACAAATATCTATTGCTTCTTGAGCTTTGAGCGTACTAATTTTTTGCTGTGCTTGATAAAGAGATTGTGCAACAGATAAACCATCTGCTAACTCTCGATGAAATAATAGAGTTAGCATAGCAGTAGTAATAGGTAGTTTGCCTTGACACATAATTACTACTACTTTGGAACCATGACTCAAAATATTGTTAGTTAAAATATCTAATTCTATAGAAGCTAATTGATTTAAGCTTATATCTTCAATATTTATAATAGCCAAATCTGCTGCCAAGTCTTGAAACATAGACTGAGCAATAAACAAAGTCTTGGAAGACAAAAATAAATGAACAGTTTTGACAATTTTTTTGATATCTTTTTCAGTATTTGAATAATCATAAAGTTGAATTATTCCTAATAATAAAGCTTTTCGCAAAGACAAATCAGGAGATTCGCTAAGGATTTGATTGGTTAAGTGATTGTCTATAATATTCCCATCTTCGGTAATAATCAATAATTTATTATTTTTGACAGCATTAGTATTTTGATTTTTTAGTTCCTGAACCTGATTGATATAGGATATAGGTTTTAATAATCCTAAGTAATGTTTTGACTCCTGAACTTTACTACCTAAATTCTGGTTAAACCTAAAAGCTGAAAAAGGAATAGCTTGTAACCCACTACAAGGCATTATTAAAATATGTTTAGCTTCATTGATTTCCTGATTAAAAGGCTGTATCAATAAATCTTTTAAAAGTATTTCAGCTAATTTATTAACGTCTTTTTCTACTATTTCATTGAGCCATTGCTGAATAATTTGATTAAGGGACTCATTTTCAAAAGATTGATTTGGGATCTGTTCAGAAATATGAGTTTTCGCTAATCCTTGTTTAGTAATTGCCCACATTAATATAGCTTGATTCGTTACAAAATAAACTAGCATTAACACACCAGATTCAAGCTGATGAGATATTTGACTAATAGTAGGAATAGGGCTGATAATAAAAGGATTTATTTCATATATTCTGATTTTTTCTGTTAAGATAAAAGCCTGTGCTAAATTGTCTTTAAATACTAATTGGTCTAGGATTTTACGAGCAACATTTTCTAAGAGTAAAAAGCAACTCTGGGCAAGTTTTTGACAAGAAAGAGAAATATCAGCATTAGGTATTATTCTTAACTTAATTGCAATAATTTCAGCTACTTCAATAAACCGTAAAGCGGGTTCTATTTCTTGGTGAACTAATAAAACTTCTTCCGCAGCTAAAGCAAAAGCAAAACTCCAACTCATCCCCCAAGAAATTGCCCCCTGCTCTTGTATCCAATTAGTCCATTGGTTCAAGTTTTTGATACAGTCAGAGTCTAGGGTTTGATATTGTAGAATAGTCCAAAGATGACCCATTTCCGCTGCTATGACATTTAAAAAATCTCCTGTTTGAGCAAAAAATTCTTTAGCTTCTTGATAACCAAAAGCAGCCAAATTCCACTGATCGTCAACAGCATTGAGGTAAGCTAATCTCATGATTGCCATACCTTCTCCTCGCAATGCTTGAGCTTGAGCAAAATATTCTCTAGCTTGGAAATAAAGTTTTTGTGCAGTACCAGTATCAATGGTAGAACGATCCAATGTTTGACTATGATAAGGATTAGTAATTACTTCTGCGACACAATAACCAAACAAAATTGGGTTACCCCAAGAACCCATAGTTATAACTAAATCTCCTTGGTTAAGAGCAAACCAGCCAGACTCTAAAAATTTGCGAGAATCACTATAAGCTTGGGTTAAATGACTGATTAACTCCCATGCAGGCTTTATTTGTCCTGCCAGACTTAGTATCTGAGCTAGAGTACTGTATAAAAATTCTGCGATCGCGTAAACCTCGGCATTCTGATATACTTCTAGTTGGCTAGTCAGCTTATCCTGGATTTTTTGAGAGTAACGTTCTTTTTGAACAAAATTATCTTGTCTAACTAATACAGTACGGAAATAGGGTAAAATTCTTCCTATCTGCTCCAGAAAGCTAGTCTGTAATTTGATACTAGCCTTTGGTGCATGGCTTGTCAGAGCTTGAATTCTTTTGAGCCAGATACTAGAAGAACTGAGGTTCAAACTCACTGCAAAATCATCTGCCAGAGTTTCTTGGGCTTTTTGTTCTGTAAGATGAGCTAAAGTTGCAATAAACAGCTTTTGATCAACAGTAAATGTGAGATCGAAAGCTTCTGTAAATAGAGATAAAGCCTGGTTATATTCTCCCTGAAGTTCATGTACTATCGCGCGAGCCATTAAAGTATCACCGTTCCAATCATGGAGTAAAACTAGTTCTGCTGCGGACTTGGCATCGGCGAAATTACCTTGACCAAAATCTACTAACCAACACCAAGCCAAAGCGGTTGCCACTGATTCCACTTTTAAATTGGGAATACTTTTAAAAGCATCGTTGAACTTGGTCATGATTGGAGATTTTATTCTAAAGATAAATATTTTATGGTTATCCCGCAAAGATATAAAAAATTACAACAAGTACTCAGAAAAAGACAACCTGATTTAACAGTTATCACCGAAGATGTCCATAAACCCCATAATTTATCGGCTATCATACGTACTTGCGATGCAGTAGGAGTATTTGCAGTCAACGCTGTTAATAGTCAGAGTAAAATGCCCACCTATTCCCAAGTAGCCCAGGGAAGTGAGAAATGGGTTCAGCTTCATACTTACCCCAATATTACAGACGCGATCGCAAATTTACAAGGATCTAATTTTAAGGTTTATGCTGCCCATCTTAGCAAGGAAGCTATCGACTATCGTAAGATCGACTACACTCAACCCACAGCTATTTTATTAGGTGCCGAAAAATATGGAGTCACTCAGTTAGCAGCAGACTTGAGCGATGGACATATAATTATTCCTATGTTGGGCATGGTGCAATCTCTGAATGTATCTGTGGCAGCAGCCGTAGTATTGTTTGAAGCTCAAAGGCAGAGATTAGCAGCAGGAATGTACGATAGGGTGAGTTTAGATAGCGATATTTTCAACAAAACTCTCTTTGAATGGGCTTACCCTGATATTGCAGCTATTTATCGCCAAAAAGGCGAAGCCTATCCTGTATTGGGGGAAGATGGAGAAATTTTATTGACTAAGGATAATCATCCTTAGTATATTTACCATTTTAATGTAGCTGCATCTTTCCCTTGTTCTCGGCGAATCTTACCATCTTGTTCAAACCAAGCAATAATTTGTTTAGGTGTTAACTCTTCTATAGAAGTGTTGGTATCCTGAGCAATGATCCCTAAAAGTCGCCAAGAAGAGATCGTAAGACGAGTCAAAAATTTCTCGGAAGAATCCAATAAAGCAGCATTAATATCCGCAGACTCTTCCTCAGAAAGAAATTGCAATGGGGACTGTTCCATAATAATTTTTTGATTTTCACTAACGATATAAACCAACTTTACTGTAACAAATCACGCTTGAAAAGCAGAGCAGGCAGTAGCCTTAAAGCAATGGTAGATATCAAGATTTTTCATCAGAAAAAGTCAACTTGAGCCCACTCATAGTAAAAAATGTTTGAATTTCACCAGAATGAGAAATTATCTCTGATATGGGGTTAAACTAAGCCAGGTTGCTATTTATGTCCACTCATAAGCATGACCAAGTTCATCTATTTGGCTTTTGATATACTTAAAAACTTTGTTAGAACGTACTATTTTTGAGACAGGATAAATAATAGCATGAGGCAAAATTGATGATATTTTTTTAGCTCCTCTAGGATTTAATGAATGAATAATTACTCGAACGTTTTTATTTCTAGAATACTTAAGAAATTCTGCCACATCTGCGCCATCTAATTGACCTCCAAGATTGTAATCAAGAGACACAATATCAAAATCGTAGGCATTAATTAGTTTAACTGCACGCTCACCAGTATTAACTAAAATCCATGCGTGTTTTTATAAAGTGAAGTCAGAATTTATTGACGTTCTTTAGTATCTTCTACTAGTAAAACTCTAAAAATATTTTCATATTGAGGTAAGTTGATACTGTAATGGTTCAATATATTCTCCACGTTTTAAAGAAAAACAATTAGCTACTTTAGTTAAATCTACATCAGGTTTTAATAGTAAATAATCACTATCTAAATGATCATGCAAATAAATACAATAGAATAACTCATTTCCATTCCCCAATAAATACGAAACCCCTACTTCTTTTGCTTTTTTTGATTCAAAATCTTCTTTAAGAGTCCAAATACGAACATCTTGGCAAATTTTTCCTAAACAGCTTCTTAAACTTTCTGGCGATAAATATTTAGCTTGAGAAAGTTGATACCATTCGCCATCAAAATAAGATTCTTTTAAATAGTCTTTGTTAGGAAGCAAAACAATAGAAAGCTGTTCACTATAAACAGTGAAATTGTGGGTTAAATTTGATTCAAAACTCAATTTAATAATAGTGCTTGTATTCAGAGAAAAAAAATCAACTGGTTTCAATTCAAAATATTTAATACAAGACTCTACATCTTGCTCAAAAAAACGTTCTATTTCTATAAGTTTTTTACCAATTGCTTTGGCAAGACTATTTTTCTGTTTTAATGGTAAAAAAGATAAAAGTTGTTCATCTGTGTAGATATTTTTTTAGTTTTTTTGTTTGGTTTTAAGTATTTTTTTGAAAAGATTAAGAAGTCTAGTAGGTAGAATACACAACGGTTGTGACTTATTTCTAGACTATTTCATAGGTAAAATGGAAAGTAGCCCAAGCCTGATTATCTAAACCATAGACATCAGAATTAGAGTTAATAATATCCTCAGAAACGTTACTAGCAGTATGTAAATCTTCTAAGATAGCTTTAGTCACTTTTAGAGGTTCTAAAAGATTGATAATTTGAGTGCGATCTCGTTTGACTTTAGCTTGTTCTGATAATAGAGTTAGAGTTTTGGCAAAAGGTTGAGTGGCTACAATTACATATAACTGATTGATTCCTTTAGATTGAGGAGTTTTCCATTGCCAAGAATTATCGACTTGAGGAATTACTAATTTATTTTTTCCTGGTATTTCCCAATTGATTGGGGTTGCATTTTTCTGATCCCTAGTTTCTTCGGGAGGTTGATAAAGGGTGGTAATTTGACCTTGAGGGGTTACCTCTACCAATATGCTATAGAGAGTTGATTCCCCATTATTCACCAAACGCAATTTTAAAGGTGTATCTTGAGGAATAGTGGGTAAAATTTCTACTTTGAGAGGGTTTTTTCGAGAGCCAGGCGTAAAATTACGGGTATTCCGTTCCAATAAAATAGAGTTATTTTTGGGTTGTGATAACTCAAGATTCGCTTCTAGGGGAATTAGAGAAGAGTTTTCGTTAACAATCAATTGCAACCATTTAGTTGCCAATAGGGAGGAAAATTCAGTTTCTAGACGACTGACAGCTAATTTTACAGCTTCTTCAGCTACTCCGACTGTTTTGGTGATGAGAGTGCCTCCAGGAGTAAATAAGCCATAACTTTTACCAGTAGCAAAATTTGCTTCAGCATCGTTATCAGATGCCTCTGGGTTAGTGCTGGTTACTTTGCCCAAAATACAATCTGCACTATTTTCTCCTGCCATAATTGTACTAGTAACACAATCAATATTAGACAAGGCACTAGTCGCATCTACCCGCTCAATTCTTTCTAAACTTTGATCTAAAGCTATAGTCAAACCTATATTGTGAGGTAATACTCTAATTGTTTCTTGGATTAATTGTCCTGATTTGAGTAATTTATTAGCAGATTGAGAGCTATTGAGTATTTGCCCTTTCCCTTTAATTCCTTCTCGGGATTTTAACTGGATCTCCACTGTTTCAGTGGTATCAGCTACAGTAAAGCACGACTCTAAACCATAGTTATCAAGTAATGGGAAAGAAATTGATGTTAGAGTTAAATTAATTATCCCTTTACTATCTATTTCTGTAATTAATCCTTCTGCTGCTATTGCATTTTGCTCTACAGGATAATATTGATTTAGAGGTTTATTCTTGCTTTGAATCTGGGGCTTCTGATTATTGTCGCTAATCAGAGCAACATTAGCTAAAGTTTTTTGCCAAACACTCTGAACTTTGTTTGCAGGAGTAACCTGCCACAGATGCTGAGTTAAGGAGTAAGTAAATAAGCCAGCACTAAAATGATGCCATTTTCCTTCTAGAGCTAGTTCTCCTGCTCCAGCAGCACTAAGAATTATCCCAGGAATATTACTGGATTTGACTCCTTGGCTGTTCAACTTGATTTGCATCTGATCTCGAAAAGCAGTTTCTTCTGGGCTAGTACGCTCTGCTACATCATTATAGGAACGAATCCGAAAATTTCCTTGCAAACTATGGGGCGTTTGTTTAAAGCCTGTATCTAATATAGTGGTTACTTTATCAGTTTTTAGCGATCGCAACAAGGTAAACAGAGTATCTTTGAGCAAGTCATTAGCAGCAGGATTACCTTTAGTAGGAATTAGACCATCAGCGGGTAATAAACTTTCGATTAGTTCATAATCAGCATTCTTACTTGGGTCGAGATTTTTTTGAGGCATTTTCACCCGACCACCATAACCGCTAAAATGGAAAACTACTATATCATCAGGTTGAGCTTGTTCTGTCAGATGTTCTAAGAAAGCAGTTTCAATATTTTCTCTAGTAGCTTGGTGATCAGTGAGAGTCATTATATCTTGGGGTAAAAATCCAAATCGATGAATTAATAACTCTTTTTGTAGCTCTACATCAGTTACACAGCCATTTAACTCCTTATTTTTCGTATATTGGTTAATTCCAATCAATAAAGCCAGCTTACGATTTGTTGTTTGTGCTAAAGTTTGCCCGTAAGCTTGCAACCAGGGAGCAAATCTATCATTGCTTCCTAATAAAGAAATTCCCGTTTCTGATACTCCCAGAGAAAATAGAGCTAGTCCAGCCCGTTGCAAAAAAGTTCGGCGATCAAGTCCCATATCTGCTATTAGCTTTTAGATATCAGCTATCAGATTATCAGGAATAGC
>JASJDB010000051.1 GCA_030065315.1 Xenococcaceae cyanobacterium MO_167.B52
GAACAACCAGAGGTATTAGTTGCTCTAACTGCTGCTCGTCCTGCTCAGATTAGTATTCTAGGAGAAGTCTCTCGACCAGGCTTTTATAACTTCCAAGCTGGATCTCCCCTCAATGCAGTGCTGCAAACCGCAGGAGGCACAACCCAGAAAGCGGATTTACGTTCAATTATTGTCCGTCGTACCCTAGTGGATGGAACCATCATTGAGCAGGAAATCGACCTTTATACACCTCTACTGACAGGGCAACAAATTCCCTCACCTTTCTTACAAGGAGGAGATATAGTCATTGTCTCCGATATTAAAGTAGGAGATGACCGAGATTATGACCGAGGTTTAGTTGCTAGAAGCACTTTGCCCCAACAAGTAATTACAGTTCGGGTTCTTGCTCCAATAAGAGCTAGGGGAGGAGGAGGCACAACATTTCGTAATCTAGCTTTACCCAGCGGTAGTACTTTTATCGATGCTGTTTCTTCCTTACCAGCAGTTGATAACCTCTTAATCAAAGGTAATGTTGCTGTATTGCGTTTTGATCCAGAAAAAGGGAAAGTTGTTACCCAAAAACTTAATGTAAGGGATGTAATTAGAAGAGGGGATATTTCCCAAAATATTCTCTTACAAGATGAAGATGTGATTATAGTTAGTCGTAATTTGCTAGGGAAGATATTTAATGCTTTTGATCAGCTTACTCAACCGATACGTAGTGTATTAGGCTTCCGTCGGTTCTTTGATGATGTTTTTGATAGGTAAATTAGACTCCCAATATTTAAATTTAAGTATAAACTCTATTCATGTTTAATCTATCAACTATAATTGTTCATTAGCGTCCAAGGATTTGGCTTAATCACTATGACTCCGCCGATTTTAAAACGTTTTCTCTTCTCTTGGGAACAAAATAAATTGTTAGGCATAGCTATATTCTTGCTATTCTTGGGAGGCTCGATTGTTTTCGCTCTTCAACCCGATCCACCTCGACCCAAAACATTCTATAGAATTAGAGGGCAACTGGCATATAGTAACCCACCTCCTTTATTTACCAGTACGGGAGCAGAATTACAGGAGCAAGGAAGACTGATTCCTGTAGATATTTTGTTTTCTACATCTGTACAACA
Organism: Xenococcaceae cyanobacterium MO_167.B52; assembly: GCA_030065315.1. GTDB lineage: Bacteria > Cyanobacteriota > Cyanobacteriia > Cyanobacteriales > Xenococcaceae > JASJCP01. Next base: position 1,110 of record JASJDB010000051.1, read on the forward strand.
GAGATTTCAAGAAAGATTGCAATTAGGCAATCGTCAAATGAAGGAGGTCTTAGATCAGAAATTGAACATCTCCTCTCCTCAACCAGACAATCCTCAAGTGGTGAACCTAGAATATAGAAACTCACCTACTCCCGAAGAAGGTATTAATAGACTCGCTGTTCTGATGAATGAAATGGTTGAGCAGAGTCGTTTGGTTAATACGTCTCAATTAAGAAATCGAATTCAGGCTTTAGAACAACGTCTGGGTACAGTACAGTTAGAACTTGCAGCAGCAGAAGAAGCCTTTTATCGTTTTATCAGTACAGAAGGAACATCTTTGCTAGCTGTTCAGGATGGTAGTTTATTTACTGGAATTACTGGAGCACAACAGCAACAAAGACAAATTAAATTATTCCTGGAAGAAATTGAAGGTCAAATAGACTCGATTGTAACCCAGTTAGGACTGACCCCAGAGCAAGCCTATACTGTTGCATCTTTGAGCGCAGACCCTGTGCTGGCAAATTTACAAGCACAAGTTACAGGAATTAAATCCCAAATTCGCAATCTAGAAAAAGATTTACGAGCAGACCATCCTAATCTGCGTACCTTGCAGAAGCAACTAAACGCCCTTGAGGCATCAGCAGAAGAAAGAGCTGACGAAATTTTGGGTACTAATCCTCGATATAGACCCTTACCTGGTAAATTGCGAGAGAATAGTAGTCTTGATCCAGCCAGACAAGAATTGGCTAATAGCTTAATTTTATTACAAACTCAAAGAGAAGGGATTTTAAGACAATTAGCTTCTGTCCAAGAGACAGAGGAAGACTTAAGACGACAATACGAGCAATTTCCTGACCGCCAGCTACAGCAAGCCCGCCTAGTACAAGAAGTTGAGACTCAAAGAGCTTTGTATCAGACTATTGTCACTGCTCTGATAGATGCACAATCAGCAGAAGCAGAAACTACTGGTAGTTATACTATTGCTCAAGCTCCTATTGTAGAAAAATTCAATTCACCTTTAGTTTCTACGAATCGTCTTTTGATTCTAGTTGCTGGAACAGGCATGGGATTAGTTTCGGCAACAGCAGCAATTTTCTTATTGGCACTCTTAGATGACCGCCTACATACCCCTAAAGAATTACGAGAATTATTAATATCTAGGGATGTTCCTGTATTAGGCAATATTCCTCACATTAGATCTTTAAATGCAAGGCAAGAAGAAGAAGCGATTATTACCAATACTGAGTCAAGTTATTTGGCGTTTTATGAGAGAGCAAGGAGTAATCTAGTGCGTTATAGTTCTCCTTCTACTAAAGTGATTTTAGTAACTAGTGTTCATGACAATGAAGGGAAAAGTGTGAACGCCTACAATTTAGGAATTACTGCTGCTAATGCTGGGAAACGCACTTTAATCATTGAAGCAGATTTACGCTCTAGCTCTAATGTGAGCTGGCTAGATTTAGAAGCAGATTCTAATGCTCATCATGAACCACTCAAATATTATAGTAAACCAAACTATCAAGACAATGGGTTAGATAAAGAGGCAGTTCGCTTAGTACCTAGTGTACCGAATCTTTCAATTATTCCCAGTCCTGGAAAGTTACAACAAGTAGCTGCAATTATTGAATCTGATGAATTACGTCGTTTGATTGAAGATGCTCGGGGTCGTTTTGATACTGTGATTATAGATACCCCTTCTTTGTCTAAATGTAATGACGCTCTATTATTAGAATCTCTGAGCGATGGCATAGTTTTAATTACTAGACCAGGTGTTTCTCAGGGAAGTATGCTAGGAGATACCATAGATCAATTTACTGAAATTGAAGTACCGATCTTAGGAGCAATTATTAATAATCCAGAAAAATTTGGATCGGATTTTAGTATAAATCCTTTAGAAAATTCCGCTGCTAAAGAGGATACTTTTGAAATTAGTTCAAATTGATCACTAATCAGTAAGACCAACTGAGATTTTTGTTATGGATGATTTTCCTAATCTTAACAGTTATGGATATCAGATTCTCGAAAGAGTAGAAAATAAAGATCGAGGAGGCTACATTACTTGGAAAGCTAAAGATTTAGATAGCAATCAATTGGTTTTAGTAAAGCAGTTTAGCTTTGCTACTATTGATTCTAGTTGGTCGGGATATAAAGCATATCAAAAAGAAGTTAGTATTTTACAAAATCTAAATCATCCTGGGATTCCTGAATATATAGAGAGTTTTGAAACTAACAAGGGATTTTGTTTAATTCAGAAATATATTCAAGGTAAAAATCTAGATCAAATAAATAACTTTACCATTACACAAATAAAAGTAATAGCCCAAAAAATTCTGGAAATATTAGTTTATTTGCAACGCCAAACTCCTCCAATATTACATCAAAATATTAACCCTAACAATGTTTTAATAGATGAATCAGGAGATATTTATTTGGTAGATTTTCGCTTGGCTAATAACTTGAATGAAAATACTTCTGGTTTGATTCTAAGTACACCAGGTTTTATTGCTCCAAAACAAGACAATATCCCTAGTAAAAATTCTGATCTATATAGTGTTGGAGCTACTATTATTTGTCTATTAACTAATAAAAAAACTTCGGAAATAGTAGAATTAATTGCACCAGATAATCCTTATGAAATTCAGTTTCAAAATTCAATTGCTGATGTAGATTCAGATTTTATTAATTGGGTAGAAAAAATGGTAAATCCTGAAATAGAAAAAGGATTTACTGATGCTAAATCTGCTTTGAAAGCTTTAAAAGAAATAGATTGGGATTTACGGAGTAATAGTATTACCATTAGACCCAAAGATATCTCTTTATCAACTGAGAAATACATCTTTAGTACCTTAATAATGGGGGCTTTGGGAATAGCAAGTTCTATCGGCTTTCAGGTAACAAATAAAGTTACGGATAAAACTATTATTAATATTATCATTACTGCGATCGCATTTGTGGTATTATATATTGCTCAGTATGGAGCAGCAACAGCTTTTAAAACCAATTCTGAAGGGAAAACAGAAACTCTGATCTTTGCGATAGGAACTCCTATTATCCTTACTATGACAGCAGGATTGATCTTTGGTAAGGGGGAAGCAGTAGCTATTAGTTTTGCTACTGCTATAGCTCAAACTGCAATCTTAAGTACAATTTTATGGCAAAAATTAGCTTTGGAAAAAGATCATAGTCAACTGTTGAAAGGTATCGGTTTATTACTAGCTATTACTTTAGGAATTTTCTTAGGATTGAAAGTAACTATTTAATACTTAAGCGATAAAGTAGCCACAAACTAATCACAATTCCCACTAGCCCAGCCAAAATTACATTCATTATTGCTAGCAGCCCAAAAATGTCCATAGGCACAATTATGGAACCTGGGTTGATCACTTTTCCCCCTGGAGTAGTTTGTAAAATCGCTGCTGCACCTGACGGAATTGATAGGATGACATGGAGTAACCCACCGACTGTGACAATACCAATTAAAACGGCAAAGAGCATAACTGCCACATTGGCAATTATCCCAATCCAGACTTCTCTAATCACCCTGACCTTGGTGGGTCTTCGGTCGGGGTTCTGTAGGTTACTACCTAACTGACTGTAGCGGAAACACCAGTAAATGGTAAAGACAAGGGTAAGTATATCAATAAAGGTCAAGATATTTCCTGAATCTGGAGTACCAATGAACTGAGGCTGAGAGGAGAAAAACCATTGAAATATCATCAGGATAATTGGAATTAAACCCAAGAGCAGTTGGCACCAAAAGCCGATCAAGCCCAAACGGCGAAAGGTGGTGGCAAGTTGCTGGGGACTTGGTGACGTATTGAATAATCTCTTAAACATATTAAGTTTAAAGTTGAGTCGGTAAAAAATCGCAATCCCAATTCAAAAGCAATTAAATATAAGGACAAAATAATTTTTCGGTAAAGATCCGAGTAAAAGCTAACACTACAGGTTGTTTTCCTTGGTAATCTGAAAGCTTTATTTCATTTCCACTCCCAACTCTTGGCAAGCTGAAGTCTGGTGCGCTCCTGCCTACTGCTGGTACTTGAAAAGGAGGTAGTGGAATAAAATTAGAGGCGAAACGACGATTGAACAGTCCTGTATTTCCAGTCACAACAAAAAGTTAATTATTAATTATTTTAGATTTTTTAATGTTACTTAACTTCACAGAAAGTTTCATCATCAAATAAGCTGCGATAAATCCAGCAATAATGATCGATAAAGCCAAATGTTGGAGCAGCATCTCTTGGTGGAGTTGCCATCGTTATATAATTCTTTTGTTTTTGATTAACTCCTTTTTTATACCCTAAAGTAACAAAAGAGGGATTATTCAAAGCATCAGCGAAAGCCTAGCAACCCACAATAGGAGTAATTAAAATAAATTTAAAATTAAAGTAGAATCTTCAGGAGAAAAAAATAATGAACCCTGTTACTATTACCGAAGCTGCTCAAAAGTTACCAGATTTAATCGATGCAGCACTACGCGGAGAAGAGGTGACTATTACCAAAAATGGTTCAGTAGTTAAATTAATTCCAGCTACTACTGTCAAGCGTTATCCTGCAAAGGCTGGTAGTGCCAAGGGTCAAGTCTGGATGTCGGATGATTTTGATGAACCGTTAGAGGAATTTAAGGACTATATGTAATGAAGCAATTAATTTTAAGTTGAATTTTCATGGGGGGATTACCTAATTTAAAGATCAATCAACCAACGACACAAAGCTACCATTTGATTTTCGGCAGTAAGATTAGCACAATTACTTAAAACATTATTTTCTAGTTGTTGATATATCTCTTGTGCCATTGATTTTTCTATGGCAGCACCGACAAAAAACGTATGAGGATGATAATTTCTACTAGAAAAGCTCTCTCGAATTCTTTGTAATGCAGAATTAGCTGTTTTCCAGTGTTCGTCCGCACCAGCAGGATCTATACCTCCTTTTAGTTCGCCCAAAGCAATATATTTTTCAGGATTCTTTTTACTTAACGTAATTTCATCAGGCGTACAATCAAACAAATTTAAATCTACGTTTTTTCGGACAATAGGCACTTTTAAATTGTATATTAAAGTACGTTCTTCATCTTGTAATTTCCAATGTAGTCCCTTGACTTCTTTTTCTAATTCTGGTTCATTGTCAGTTTGCAACCATTTATTGCTATGGCGATCAAGGTATTTTAATTCTTGACCGTAAATTGAAAGAGTAGATATTAATATTCTGGTCAGTTTCCATTCTCCTAGCTTGCCTCCAAGATTTCTCATGATACCTCCAAGAGAATCTCCTCTTGTTAGTAAAAATCTGTAAACTAATTCATCTACAAAATCTTCTCCAGATGGTTCTAGAAAATTCTCAATTAAGCCTAAGATTGCTTCTTGCTTGTCTTCCTCTTCAAAATACTGATTTGCCTTGTTAGAAATTCCTGAAGCTGTTAGTAGAGAGGATTTGATATGTTCAATATTCAAAAGCTCTCTAGGATTTTTTGCTTGTTTGGCAATGACTCTCAGAGCTTTAGCCTCTTCAATGAACGGTGTAGCTTGTTTGTTTTTTTCTAAAGCTAGTTCAATAAATCCAGATCTTATTTTGTGTCTTGGCGTTATTAATGATTCATAAGACTCAATATGCTGCTGATAAGACATTTATTTTTTCTTCCAGATATATATACATTTTCTTAGAGATGTTTTTCCATGTCGATCCATTTGTTGTGAACTATTGCCTTTTGCTTTAGGGAGAACAAATATATTTTCTATTTCAAATCCAATATCTTCAGCAATCTTTGACAAAATTAAATCTACTGAAATAGATGCTCCTGCATATCTAACATTGTCATTTGCGACACACATAAATTTTTCTTTTTCTAAAACTCTATAGCATTCTTGAATGACACAAGCCATTTCATAAAAATAATTTTTCACCATTCTGGCAATGCCTTTGTTATTCAACTCTTTTTGCTCTTTTTTGTAATTAAGATAGTTTATTATTTCCTGTAGCAAAGGTAAGCAATCACAAATATATATTGCTTTGCTCCAGTTGCTATTTACGGTAAGCAAATCTTTTTCTTTATTTTCAACAGTACAACTTAACATAGCTTGTCGTAGTGATGATAATTCCTTATTATTTACGTTAAGCAATGCGTGTTCTAAAGCATATGTTCTAGTATAGTCATAACGATTGCAATAAGGAGGAGAAGTAATAATTCCCTCATAAGCCTCAGTTGGAAGGCTAGGTAAAATATCTAAGCAAGATCCTTTCAGTATATTTATTTCACCTTTATCTTCTCTATTGTCTAAATATTTGAAAATATTCGGTTCGGTATCTTCCAATAATACATCTTGAATAATTTTGTCTAATTTATCCATTATTGCCTCATCAAAGGAAAGTATTTTCCCTTTATTAAAGTTACCTCTACTTCTTCCAGAACGACGATCCCAACGAAGATACTGACCATCTTTTCTTGTGTAGCTAATTGATTCTAAGATACATAGTAGTGCAAATAGTAAAATCCCTTGTACTTCTGGTATTTCAGATTTTATTTCCGATAAGTACCTTTTTATTTTATATTCTGTCTCTTGAGGATAAGCATTTTCTGTGATGGGCAAAACTTGAAAATCTTCTGCTTCACCTTCTTTATTCCACAATCTATTTTTTTGCCAGTGTTTAATTCTGTCAATAATGGATTTATCTTGTATATTTCTGGTTAAAATATTAGTCTCAATAATATTCTGACCTACTGGTAGCAATTCAATTCCTTGTGCTTCAAAACCTAATTCTGAACAAGAGAATAAAGTAGTTCCAATTCCTGCAAATGGATCTAAGATGATTTTTGAATTAGAGTTAAGTGATGTGTGTCCACAATATTTTCTAACTAGACTTTCTACTAATTTTGCAGAAAATGCTTCTTTATACTTATACCATCTATAAAAAGCTATATTTTTATTTCCCTGAAAACTAACAATTTTTCTGTCAAATTCAGGTGCAATTTTGAATTTATTTGAATAGTAATTCTTTAATTCTAAATCCAGTTTTTTTATTCTAGATAAATATCGCTCGCTTTTATTTTCGGCTATCTTGAATTGTCCTATTTTGGAAATCATCACTATTTATTTAAACACAAGAAGTACTGATATACTAAATAAATTTAGTGCAAATCATGGGGAAGAGTATATCTTAAAGGATAAATCATTATCCTTTATAATTTTTAGCATTGTGGTATCAATGGTTCGGACAATTTTTAGAAATCAGGAAAAAAGCTATCGATTTCTGTAAGGTAAAAGTGTTGAAAGATTACCAAGAATGGATAGCGTTAAAACAATTATACAAAGCCTATTGGTTTCAATGTTACCCCTATCAAGGCGAGTATTCTCGAAGAGGTAGACCGCGTAAATATGCTGGCAAAGTTGACTTAACTGACTACAGTAGTTTCGAGTTGGTCACTCAATTATCTGATGATGTAGATCTTTATACTGTTGTGGTAGTTTCTAAGCAAAATAAATACCGATTGCAATTTCAAGCTTTAACAGTAATCTTGAAAGTATTGCTCAAAGCCATAGCAATCTGACCAAAAATCTTTGCTGCTAGAGAATCAGGTTGACTAATTACAATAGGATTTCCTTCGTCACCACCGCTACAGATACAAGGATCGAGGGGAATTTGTCCTAGCAATGGTGCTGATAATTCCTGGGCTATTTCTTCTCCGCCTCCACTACCAAAGATAGCAGTTTTCTTTCCTGCTGCATCTACTAAATAACTCATATTTTCTACAATACCTAATACAGGAACACCTACCTGACGAAACATATAGATTCCACGACGCACATCGGATAGGGCTACCTGTTGGGGAGTTGTCACCATTACTACACCACAGATAGGACTTTCTTGAACAATGGTAATTTGAGCATCTCCTGTACCTGGAGGGAGATCGATTAAGAGATAATCTAACTCACCCCATTCCACATCATTAATAAACTGAGTAATAATTTTGTGGAGTACGGGACCTCGCCAAGCTAAAGGGCGTTCGGGTTCAGCAAGTAACCCCACAGACATTACTTTGATTCCGTGAGCTTCTAGAGGAATAAATTTTTGCCCCAAGGGAGTATCAATTGCTTGAACATCGGACTGATTTAAACCAAGCATTTGGGGAATATTGGGACCATAAACATCTGCATCTAGCAAACCAACTTTGGCTCCTAATTGAGTTAAAGCCATTGCTAAATTCACAGAAGTGGTAGATTTACCCACACCACCTTTACCGCTAGAAATTGCGAGAGTCAGTTTGACCCCAGCAATAGTACAAACTTGAATATAAGGCTTTTTACACCAATCAAGAGTAGATAGAGTGGACTCTACCTTGTCTTTAAGATCGTATTGATGAGAACCCAGATATAGCTTGAGATAAATATAATCATCTACTAGCCTGAGATTCCGCACCATGCCTAAACTCACAATATCTTGGTTAAGATTTGGTTCAATAATTTGTTTTAGGAGTTGGATGGTTTGTTGTTCGCGGTTATCGATCATTAGTTAGTTGTTAGTTGTTAATTGTTAATCATTTTTTACTGATAACTGATAACTGATAATATCCGAAGGTGTTATCCGAAGGTGTACCCTTTAGGGATCCTTTAGGACTGATAACTGTTTACTGATTCAAAGCGGTTTGTTGTTGCTGAATTTTATCGATCGCCCGTTGAGAAAATATCCGTACATCAGCATCGGGATCGTCTAAGGTTTGTTGGAGGGCGTTTAAGACATCGGGGTTGCCAATATTGCCTAATGCGATCGCAGCATCGCGACGGATATCGGAATATTCATCGGTGAGACATTTGATTAAAGTGGGAATAACGCTTTCGTCAGCAATGGTTTGGAGAGTACGGGCGCTAAATTTCCGTACTTGCCAATGTTCGTCTGTTAGGGCTTTTTTTAGCCAAGAAATCGTACTAGAGTCTTGGTGTAATGCTAAAGATTGGGCAGCATTACGCCGTACTTGCCAATCTGGATCGTCAGTTAAAGCTTCACAAAGTAGTTCTATTACTTCCTCGTCTTTTAAATAACCAAAAGTCAAAGTAGTTTCTCGACGCACGTTTGCTACTTCATCATCAATCAAAGCTAATGCAGGGGGACAAGTTTCGACCTGGTTAAGATAGCGCAGGGTGATAATGGCTGCTTCTCTTAGTTCTGCTTTTTCTGACTCAAAAAACGGTATTACGTAGGGTAAGGCTTGTGCATCGTGAATTTTTCGCAGCAAAATTAAGACATTAAGCTGCATATAAAAATTGTCTTCTTGGAGCGCATCAAGCAACATCAATAGATCGGCAGGGGCGATTAACTCTTTTAAAGCGGATAAGGCTTCCTCTCTCACTTCTGGATCAGGCGATCGCAAACAACCCATTAACGGTTTTACGGCAATGGGGTTAGTTAGTTCCCAAATAGCTGTGATAGCAATTTTTTGGACGTTAGTATCTTCATCTTTTAGTGCTTGGATTAATGGTGCGATCGCACTTTCATCTCCTATATATTGTAGGGTTTTTACCGCAACCAAGCGGTCTTCTACTGTGGTCGATTGGAGCATTTCCACCCAGGGCTTTAATTCATCATTTACATTTAACATTTATCATTCAACATTTAACATTTAACATTTACGCCACGAAAACAAAGATTATCGTAATAAAAAAGGAATCTGTACGGTAATTGCATTAGTGGGACATTCCTTCTCACAAGGCAAGCAAAACCAACATTCGTCGTATTTCATATATGCCTTACCCGTTTCTGGATTTTTGACTAAAACGTCTAAAGGACAAACTTCAATGCAAGCATTACACTTTTCTAAACATTTAGATTCATCCACGATTACAGGAACATCAACACGCTGAGTAGTTAGAGCCATAGTTTGGTTAGTAGTTAGTAGTATTTATTACTTGCTTGCAACTTTCACGTCATAAACTTCTTTTTCGAGATTGACATCGACAATATAGGGGTCGACGGGACGTTTGAAGAGAGTCATCTGGTCATCTTCTTTCTTCAAATTGACATGACAGAACCACTCTTCATTATTTTTCTCTGGATAGTCGATACGATAGTGATACAAACCCCAACGACTTTCTTTACGATATAAAGAAGCCCTAGCTGCCATTTCTGCACAATCGCGGATAAAGTAAACTTCCATACAACGCATCAATTCATGGGGATCTCTTGCTCCCATTAAGTCTAAGGTGTCGTGATAATTAATGAATTTATTGAGAGCAATATCCATCTTGTAAGTATTTTTTGGAGGCTGAAGATAGTTGTTAACAATACGACGCAGTTTGTATTCAACCTGGGTATGGGGAATTCCATTAGGATTTTGCATCGGCTTATAGATCCGTGCTTTTTCCGCTGCTAACCAATCTGCATCGGGTTCTAGATGTTCTATATCCCGCACATATTCTACAGCGTTAGTGCCAGCCAGACGACCGAAGACAAACGCCCCAATCATATAGTTATGGGGAACAGAAGCCATATCTCCCGCAGCGTACAATCCTGGTACGGTAGTTTCCCCTTTTTCATTAACCCAAACTCCCGAAGCACTATGTCCACTACACAAGCCAATTTCGGAAATATGCATTTCTACTCCGTGAGTGCGATAGTTTTCCCCTCGGCTTTCATGGAATCTTTCCCGACTAGGACGTTCGTTAGACCATAAGATAGACTCAATTTCAGAAATAGTATCTTCATCTAAGTGAGTCATCTTCAGTTGGATTGGTCCTTTACCAGAGTTTAATTCCTTCCAAATCTCTAGCATCATTTGACCACTCCAATAGTCACAACTGACAAAGCGGTGTCCTTCTGCATTAGCGGTATATGCCCCGAAAGGACTCGCAACATAGGCACAGGCGGGACCGTTATAATCTTTGATTAAAGGATTGATTTGGAAACATTCAATGTTAGTTAATTCCGCTCCTGCATGATATGCCATGGAGTAACCATCACCTGCATTGGTAGGATTTTCATAAGTACCGTAGAGATAGCCCGACTCTGGCAAGCCCAGTCTGCCACAAGCTCCTGTACAAAGAATCACTGCTTTGGCTTGAATAACGACAAAATCGCCGTTACGTACATCAAACCCTACCGCACCAATTGCTCTACCATCTTTGACCATTACTCTGGTTGCCATGACACGGTTGGTAACTTTGGCTTTATGGCGTTTTACCTGACGGGTGAGAATCTTTTTTAAATCTTTTCCTTCCGGCATCGGTAAAACATATTTACCTACCCGATGCACTTGTTTTAAGTCGTAGTTGCCATAGGTATCCTTTTGAAACTTAACCCCCCAACTATCTAATTCTTGGATGACTTCATAGCCTAGTTTTCCCGTCTGATAAACTGCTTTCTGATTCAAGATGCCATCATTGGCAATGGTAATTTCGCGGACATATTGTTCTGGGGTAGAATTGCCAGGAATTACGGCTGTATTAACTCCATCCATCCCCATTGCGATCGCGCCACTGCGCCTAATATTGGCTTTTTCTAAAATTAAAACTTCTGCTTCGGGATTGGCTTGTTTGGCTTTAATTGCTGCCATTGTCCCAGCAGTACCACCACCGACTACTAAAACATCTGTCTTAAGCTGTTGAGTGTTCGTCATGCACTGTTCTCCGTTGGTAACTGGGGTTAATATTCTTAGATGTTGTTAGCTTTTAGCTTTAAGTTTGTTAATCAAATTGAGAAATAGGGATAGGTAACTGGTTATGAAGAATTAATTAATTGATATATTTAACAGGGTTGTTTGATCAAGCCTTTGCACAATAGTCATGAGAAATGTAGGAACTAGATAAATAATCTTAATCTAGATACTGAACATATTCAGAGTTTTTTTTATTGTCTCTTATTCAACAAGAATTATTCATCAAAGTTTTATATGGATTCATAAATTTTTTCGATAAACAATTTAGTAATCTTTGCTACTATGGAAATCTATCAATTAAAGGTATTTCTAGCAGTTGCCCATTGTTTAAATTTCACTGAAGCTGCTGAATCTTTGAATCTGACTCAACCAGCAGTTAGTGCTAAAATCAAATCTTTAGAATCTGAGTTAAAATGTTCTCTTTTCCATCGCTTGGGCAGACAAATTCAGTTAACTAAGATCGGTCAATATTTAGTTAAAGAAGCTGAAAAGTTAGTTAATCTAGAAGTCGAAATTAGTTATAAAATTGAAAAATTCAAACAAGATGACTTAAATCAGATAACTATTGGTGCTTCTCTAGGATTAGCTGAAAATTGGCTGGCAAAATTCATTTATCAGTATCGAAAAAAATATTCTCAATTTAAAGTAAAACTAGAAGTTTTTGATGATAATCAGTTACTAGAAAAAGCTCTAGAAGCAAATAAAATCGATCTGGCTTTTTCGGAAATCCCCTTGAATCATTCCTCAAAAATCCAGCAGCAACAAATAGCAGGAATTCAATACATTTTATTGGTTAGGTCAAGTTCACCTCTAGCCCAAAAAAATTGGCAAACTCTAGCAGAAATCACACAAAAACCCCTACTATTATTGAGTAATAACTTTGCTAGTCGTCAAATATTTGAATCTCGCCTGGGGGAATTAAATTTAAAATTAGCCGATTTTCCCCATATCGAAACTGTAGAAACTATTGGTTTGATGCGAACCTATCTTACTGAAGGTGATTATATCGGCTTTGCTTCCAACCTAGAATTACAAACAGAGTTAGATTCTCAGATCTTAACCTCGATTACTCTCCAAGAGTTTGCTCTACCAGGAAGTATATACCTCTGCCAAACTACAAAAACTGCTAATAGCAATACAACTGCTATTGAACAATTTCTTGCTCTATTTCCTCCTGTTACCATTCCTCAATCTCCCACCTTTATTAATCGCAATTTAGAAGAAACTATAACGATCAATCTTGGTGTACAAAACAGTACAATTCCTGCCATCTCCGCAGGATTGATCATACAACGTTTAAGATTGCTAGAACAGTTTTTACCCCGCACGGGACGTTATGAACGAGTTAAGTATAATATTCAATGGCATAATTTTTTATCAGGGATGCCCATTGCTGAAGCTTTACAAAATCAGTCTTTAGATATAGGCATTTTGGGGGATTATCCCTTACTACAAAGTGCTATTCCTCAAGATAATTCTGATTCATCCCATACCCAGTTAGTGAGCTTTGTCTCCATTAACCCTAACGGAGGAGGCAATGCGGTCATAGTACCCCAAACCTCAGAACTAGAAACCGTTGAAGATTTGCGAGGCAAAACCGTAGCACTTCCTTTCGGCTCTTCTGCTCACGGAATGCTCTTAAGAACTCTATCTCATCTGGATTTACTCTCTGAAGTTAAACTTCTTCCCCTCAAAAATTCCCAACTTAAAACTCCCACTAATGCCAAATTAGCAGCAGGATACGCCTATTTTTCACCTTTTCATCAATTAGCCAGCGATCGCGGAAATTTCAAATATTTAGCCAATGATAATTTTAGTCAACTACCAGGTTTTTATGGTGTAGTAGTTTCACAATCCTTTGCTCAACAATATCCTGAAATAATAGTTAGTTATCTTCAAGCTTTATTGGCTGCTCAATATTGGTTAAAAAATACACCTTCGGCATTTTCATTAATTAGTAAATGGACAAAAATAAAACCACAGATTTTTGCTAGTATTCTCAGCTCTAACCATGACCCAGTGAGATCAAGTTTATTTATTAATGATCGAAAAATTCGCCCTGACTGGATACAAGAACATATTACTCAACTTCAAACAATTCCTCATTTACAAAGTTTAGGAGATATTAAACTTGATTCCTGGATTGAACCAGAATTTGTCCAATTTGCCAGTCAAAATTAAACCCTAAAAAATATCTAAATGGATCGTCGATACTTTTGCGGTAAATCGATAAATACTAGATCTTCTGAGGTAATGCCTTCAATAATTTGAGTTTTATCTTGTAAAGTTAAGCCAATTTTTACCGACTTAAATTCAGGTTCATTGTCTTTATTTAACACCATTACTCCTATTTGACCTTGTTGAGTTACGATCGCAACAGTAGGAACTACTAGACTATCAGTTAATTCTTCTCCCAAGAAAGTGACATCCACATTCATTTTTGACCGCAGTTTGTCTTGACCAGTTAGGAGAGTAATTCTGACTTCAAAAGAAGTCACGTTGTCTTCGATAATTGCTTCTGGAGCAATTCTGGTAACTTTACCCTCAAAAGTATTTTCAGGATAAGCATCGGCAATTATTGCTACTTTTTGCCCTTGTCGCAATTGTCCAATATCTACCTCTGGAACTTTTGCCACTACTTCTAATCCTTGGGCTAGAGCCAAAATAGAAGTAGCAGAAGCGGAAGCGGAGGTAGAAGCAGAAGTGGCAGGAGTTACAAAAGAACCTTCCACAGCGTATCTCTGGGTCACAATACCAGCAAAAGGAGCAGTGACAATGGTATCGGAGTAGCGTACCTTGATTTGTTCCAAATTGGCTTGATTGACTTGTGTTTGGGCTTCTAGGGCAGCAATTTCATCTTGATAGATGTTTTTTTGCTGTTCTAGAGCTAGTTCTGATTCTGCGATCGCAAATTCTAATTGTTCAATTTCAGGATATCTAGTGGTTTCTAGCTGGGTCAAACGCTGTTCCAACTCTAAAAGTGCTGCTGCGGAATTTTCTACTTCTGTAACCACCTCATCGTAAGCATCCTGAGAAATTGCCCCTTGTTCTAACAAGTATTTATTGCGTTTAACTCTTTCTTGAGATAGTTTGAGTCGGGACTGGGCAGATTGTATTTGAGCTTGATTTTGACGAATATCTTGAGGAATTCTGGCTTTAGCTTGGTCTAATCTGGCTTTAGCTTGAGCCAGTCTGGCTTCAGATTGTTTAATATCTCCTGACATCCCAATTTTTTTTGATGATAGTTGGGCTTTAGCCCGCTTTAATTCCGCTGCTGCTTGGGATTTCTCGGCTTGTACTTCTAAGTTTTCCATAATTGCCAAAGTTTGCCCGATAGAAACTATATCACCTTGCTCTACGAGCAGTTTTACTAACCGACCAGGATTTTTGGGACTAACATTGACACTCTTAATCGGTTCTACTTTGCCACTAGCAGATATTTTTATAGTGAGGTTGTCTTTGACTACTGGAACTGTAAGTTCTTGCAGTTGTACTCTAGAGCTAGAGTTGCGAATAATAAAATTAGCAGTTGTGCCAACTAAAATTAGGCTACAAGTTAGTATTCCGAAAATTAAGGGATTATTACTACGTTTTTTGCCAAGTTGCATCAATAAGTTCCTCTAAGAGGGAGAATTTGGTATGGATTAGAGAGTATTGTCTTACTTTTATAGTTTAGTAATTTAAATCTACGATTGGTAATAGGCATAAATGCACTGATCGTATTTAGTTAACCTAAAAAGACCGATCCCATCCCAATACTGTTCGGATCAGCCTAAAAACTTAATGAAATTGGGGAGTGTGGGGAGTATGGAAGAGAGAGGGGGGAGAGTGGCTTACAAATGTTTGACACTCTCCGCGCTAGAAGCGGCGGAGATTCTTAAGAGATAAGAATCCTTAAAGGGTTAGCCAAAAACCCGCTACTCTCTCGCCTACCCCTTCCAACCTTCCCACCCCCTTCAACTTCCCCCTGCAAGGGG
>JASJDB010000052.1 GCA_030065315.1 Xenococcaceae cyanobacterium MO_167.B52
AAGTTTTTCAGAACACAGTTCTAAGATAGATTCTAAATTACCACCACTTCCACCAATAAAAATGCGATCGGGATTAGGTAAATCTGATAATATTTCTGGTGCTTTGCCATTCAATACTTGAATATTCTTAACTTGAAACTGTTGGCAATTTTGTTTAATTAAAGAATAGCCAATAGCGGTTTTTTCTACGGCAAAAATTTGAGATTCAGGACAGAGACGAGCAATTTCAATAGATACTGAACCCGTTCCAGCTCCAATATCCCAAACTACTTGAGAAGATTGTAATTCTAGTTGTCCTAGGATGGCAATTCTAATTTCTTTTTTAGTAATTAATCCTGGGCGATCAGAATAATTTAAAAAGATTGAATCAGGCAAGCCAAATTTAGGTAAGGATTCTAATTTTAAATTGCTTTCAGAAGTAGTTGAGCGTACTAAGATTAAAATATTCAAACTACTAAAAATATCTGAATTTAAGCAAGCAAGTTTTTCTATATTTTCTGAGGCAAAATAGGTGATCTTTTCATCTTTACTTCCTAAATTTTCACAAATATAGAAATCATACTGAACTGGGATATCTAAATCCAAACAGAGTTTAGCAATTTCTGGAGGATTACATTCAAGGTCAGTTAAGACGGCAATTTTTTCTGCACCTTGCTTAAGATTTTTAATCAATGCTTCAGGAGTACGACCATGAACACTGATTATTTTGACATCTTGCCAAGGAATTTTTACTCTACTAAAAGCCAATTGAAGGGAGCTAACATGAGGATGAAAGCGTAATTTTTCTGATGCTATTTGAGATAGTAAAAGGCGACCAAGTCCAAAAAAAAGAGGATCGCCACTAGCTAATATTACAATTGACTTATTTGGTTCTTGAGCTATTAAATCGATAATCTGTTCAATTCGTTGCTGTAAATCACCTAAGGTTATTTTGTGACCAGAATGGTATGTAAAATAGCTTAAGTGGCGAGAACTACCAATTAAGAATTGAGCGCGATTAATCAGGTCGAGAGTTTGAGCATTTAGCCCCGATATACCATCTAAACCAATACCAATTATTTCAACTTGGCTCACAATAAATTTTTGTATTTAATTTAAGTCGAATTACTTAAAGTTATTGAGTTTGGGAATTAGAAAATAAGTATTTATATAGTCCATAAAGAATTAGACCTAGAATAGCTACACTGATTAGGTTCGTAATCAGATGTAGAAAAAGATTGAGAACAGAAAAACCCATCATGATAGCTCCAATCCCAACAATTAATTTTCCCACTTGGGGTAGATTGTCAAACCAATTACGGAGAGTTTTGATTGCACCATTGATCTGTTCCGTAAAACTAAATTGAGTTTCTGTATCAGAAGGAGTGGTTTCTTTGGTGGTTTGATACACTTGAGCTTCTAGTTCTTTTAGTTTTTGCTGAAGGTCAACTTGGTTTTGTGTTTGATTCGGATTAGAGTCTCCCAGGGGCTGGTTAGGGTTATAATTTTGCTGAGAATTATTTTGTGTCATTGATTCTTATTGTCTCTCTACTTATTTTTATCTTAGCCATTTCCGATAACTCAATAGAAAATACATAAAAATCCTTAATTGCTGTAACATAAGTCAATTTTTGTGAAATTATAGAAGCTAGTTAGGCAATCTTGCTTAACTGTACTCATGAGGGTTAAGTAACTACTCAGAAAAATTGCTGCTATGATAGCCCATAATTATTCAGAACAGTTCTATTGAACAAAAAGGGGTTTTAAGGAGAGTTGAGGGTGAGTAAAGTAGATTTAACAGGCAAACCATTTCATTTTATTGGCATCGGTGGTATTGGTATGTCTGCATTGGCACATATTGTTGCTAAACGTCAGTTACCTGTTTCTGGTTCAGATCTTAAAGCTAGTCATATTACAAGTCGGCTAGAATCTTTGGGAAGCAAGATTTTTTACCAGCAACAAGCTAGTAATTTGAATTTTTATAGGGTTATGGTCAGCCCCGAAAATTCTCTGCTAACTCCTTTAATGGCAGCTAATGTCGAGCCAAAAACTAATCTCATTCCCAAAACCTCAGAATCATCATCGATTTTACCTCAAGTAATTTGCTCTACTGCTATCAGTGATACTAATCCAGAATATAAAGCAGCAAAAGATTTGGGATGTTCTATTTTTCATAGGTCTGATCTTTTAGCTGCTCTAATTAATGAATATGACAGTATTGCAGTTTCAGGAACCCATGGTAAAACCACTACCAGTAGCGCGATTGCATATATGTTGTTGCAAGCAGGTCTAGACCCCACTATTATCGTAGGTGGAGAAGTAGATGCTTGGTCAGGCAATGCTCGTGCAGGAAAAGGAAAATATTTAGTTGCAGAAGCAGACGAGTCTGATGGCTCCCTGGTTAAACATTCTCCCAGTATTGGCATTATTACTAACATTGAGTTGGATCACCCTGATCGCTATGAAGATATCACAGAAGTAATTGATATTTTTCAAACTTTTGCAGGGCAATGCCAAACTGTGATTGGTTGTCTGGATGATGAAGTTATCAGAGACAATATTCCTCTGGATATTAGCTACAGTCTGAATTCGGAAATAGGTGCAGATTACACCGTTACTGATGTAGTTTATGATGCCCAAGGAACGGAAGCTCAAATATGGGAAAAAGGTAAGTCTTTAGGGGTTTTAAAGCTGCAACTGTTGGGTAAACATAACTTGAGTAATGCTTTATCTGCGATCGCAGCAGGAAGAAAAATTGGTTTAGAATTTCCCACCATAGCTCAAGGATTGGGGACTTTCTCTGGCACAAAACGACGCTTTGAACTAAAAGGGGAAGTTAATAATATTAAATTAATTGACGACTATGCTCATCATCCCAGCGAGATTAACGTGACTCTAGCAGCAGCAAGACTGAGAGTTACAGATAATTCCCCTGAAAAAAGAGTAATTGCCATCTTTCAACCCCACCGCTACAGTCGTACAGAAGCTTTTATGGCAGAATTTGCCCAAGCTTTTAGTGATGCCGATGTAGTTATTGTTACTGATATTTATAGTGCAGGAGAAGCTAACCCCAAGGGAATTAGTGGCAGACAATTAGCCGACGAGATCTCGGAACACCATTCCCAGGTTTTCTATCAGCCAAATCTCGATTCTCTCCCTATTTTTTTACAGCAAGAAATCCTCCACCCAGGAGATTTAGTGATGTTTCTCGGTGCAGGAAACCTTAATCAAAGCATACCCACAACTCTAGAGTTATTGAGTCAGAAGTAAGGGAGACTGAGGAGATAGGGGGACAAGGGGACACGGAGACAAGGGGACGAGGGGACAAGGAGACAAGGGACACAAGGGAGACAAGGGACACAAGGGAGACAAGGAAAGCAATGAACTATGCCCTAAAGGATACCGCTTCGCATAAACTATGAACCATCAACAACTAACAACTAACAACCAACAACCAACAAATCCTACACAAATCTTAATTCATAGGTTAGATTATCCTTGACATCGGGAACAATATTTTGCCTTCCTAGTCAACCCCAACTAAGTAGAATAAAAAATTTACCTAAAAATTACTTCAGATTAGTAATATTCTCTAAAAATATCTATCCTAATTACTATGAGTTCCTTAAGCGATCGCCTAATTCAATCTCATATTTCTCTAGCTCCTCAAACTTCTTATCGTGTAGGTGGAGAAGCTCAATGGTATGCTGCGCCGAGAAACTGGGAGCATCTAGAAGCCTGTTTTGATTGGTATCAATCTCAGGATATACCCCTTACCTTGTTAGGTGCAGGTTCAAATTTACTTATCAGCGATCGCGGAATTCCAGGTTTAGTTATTAGTACCCGTTATTTCCGTAGTTATGAGTTTGAGGAGGAAACAGGGCTACTTACTGCCAACGCAGGAGAGCCAATTGCTAAATTAGCGTGGAAGGCAGCCAAACGGGGATTAAAAGGCTTAGAGTGGGCTGTAGGTATTCCTGGTACTGTGGGTGGTGCAGTGGTGATGAATGCGGGGGCGCACCAGCAATGTTTAGGAGATATTCTAGTAACTGCCACTGTCCTATTGCCTGATGGCACAGTTAAAGAAGTAAGCCCCCAAGAATTAGAATACAGTTATCGAACTTCTAATCTACAGGGAACCAATAAATTTGTGATTCGAGCCGTGATGCAGCTACAACCAGGTTTTACCAAAACCGAGATGATGGACTTATCTAGTGCTAACTGGACACAACGTAAAAATAGTCAACCCTATCATTTGCCCAGTTGTGGTAGTGTATTTCGTAACCCTCAACCCCTTGCAGCAGGATGGTTAATCGAACAACTAGGATTAAAAGGACATAAAATTGGAGATGCAGAAATTGCTCATCGTCATGCCAATTTTATTCTCAACTGCGGTAATGCAACTGCTAATGATATTTTTCAACTCATCCGTTATGTTCAAGAGAAAGTAGAATATCATTGGTCAGTAGCTTTAGAACCAGAAGTAAAATTAGTAGGTGAATTCTAAAACACTTACAACTTTCTCGCTATTAACTCTTAGTCTATACTCACAATAATTACTAGATATGGTGAAAAATCCCTTTGGTAAAATGAAAGAACTTGCTGATGCTTTTCAAAAAGCTCAGGAGGTTCAAAAAGGAGCGCAAGAACTCCAGTCAGAATTAGAACAGCTAGAAATAGAAGGCATTGCAGGGGATGGCTTAGTTAAAGTCATCATGAGTGGTAATCAAGAACCTCGTCGTGTTGAAATTTCTCCTGATGCTCTCAGTCAGGGGGCAGAGGCTGTTTCGGAAATGGTAACTGATGCCATGAAAGAAGCTTATACCAAGTCAACAGAAATGATGCGTGGACGAATGGAAGAACTAACCAGTGGTCTAAATCTTCCTGGCTTCTAGTATTGAGGTTTCTAGTAATAGGATATTAATTCTTGAAGGGATAATTAATTGTTAGTTATCCCTCTATTAAGTTCTTAGATAAAAAAACGACAAGAAAATAGCCTCAAACCCAGATTAGGAAAAGATTTACATTAATCGGTAAAAAATTCCTGAAAATCAAGTAGATCAAGAAAATAACAAAATCGAAGTAAAAGTATTTCTTTATAGAGTTTTGAGGCTATTTATTTTTGACCAAAATTAGCTTAAACCTTTCAGAATTGACCGATAGGGAATGACCGAAGGGAATACTTTAGTGCCTTTAGGGCTGAATTCTGTACGCGCAGCGACTACCGAAGGTCGTTCTAAATTCAGAATTCTCACAAATTTAAAGTGTTGTATCTCAACAGGATTTAGTATAATTAGAGGTTAGCTGTTCCTTGGTTACCACTGCCTCCCTGGAAGAATTCGATGATACTATCTCCTGTAAGATTACCCACCTGTTCAATAAAGCCAGTTCCGGCATCACCGCTACCAGTGAAGTAATTGAAAATAACCAGGTCTTCGGTTCGACCTTCTTGGGATTCAAAATTACCGTCTTTATTGAGATCAACTACCAAAGACTGGTCATCACGTTGCAAGTTATCGAATACGAAATTTTCATTGTCTAAGAACCTAATTTCATCCGAGGTGCCACCAGCATCTGTAATCTGACTACCGCCGTTGGTTGAAGCAATCAAGCGATATTCATCACTTCCTGTTCCTCCTTCCAGGGTATCAGCACCACCAGCACCTGATAAGGTATCTCTGCCTGCTAAACCAGCAAGTTTATTGGCAAAATTATTGCCCTGAATAATATTATCAGCACTGTTTCCTGTGCCATTATTCCCGTTGGGAGGTCCTACGTCAGGTATAGTAACTTGTACAAATAAATTCTCAACGAAATCGGGAAGTTCGTATTCGCTCAATGATGAATAAACTGTATCAACGCCTTGGGTTTCAGATTCATCAATTAAATCACCTGTATTATCGACGACGTAGGTATCATTACCATTACCTCCTTGCATGGAATCTTGACCGGCTCCCCCATTGAGGATATCGTCTCCATCACCACCTATAAGAATATCATTGCCACTAGGACCAACAAAGCCTCCGTCCCCATCAAGGCTATCATTCCCATCACCACCGATGAGAAAATCACCACCACCAGCACCGATGATTGTGTCGTCTCCAGCACCTCCATTGATTTGGTTGACTGCTGCCTCACCAATAATTGTATTGTCTAGTTCGTTTCCAGTCCCGTTCGCCGAACCGCTGGTCTTTGTCAAGGTTAAATCTTCTATATTATCCCCTAACTCATAAAATCCCAGACTGGTTTGAACCCTATCAAGTCCCCCGTTCAGGGTTTCTGTGATCTGGTCTTGCATACTGTCAATGATGTAGACATCGTTTCCTTGACCTCCCTCAAGAGAGTCATCTCCTGTACCACCATCGAGGAAGTCGCCCCCATCCCCACCGATTAAGGTATCTTGCCCTTCAAACCCGAAGAGAGAGTTGCCGTTATTGTTAGCCGTAATCTTGTTATCTGATTCATTACCACTACCAGTGAATGCGTTTCCTTCGAGCCGAAGATTTTCAACATTCTCGGATAGCTTAAAGCCTAAGGGATCGGAAATGCTTAAGATAACGGTATCCGTACCTTCCACTGCATTTTCAATGATCCTGTCAGTAACATTATCTTTAATTATGTAGGTGTCGTCTCCTTCACCTCCTGCTAGAGTATCGATATCGGTGCTACCACCGTCTAGGGTGTCATGACCATTTAGACCGTGGAGTAAATCAGCACCTGCATTCCCATTCAGGCTATCTCCAGAGGTTACTTCATTATTTCCCCCCACCAGAGTATCGTTGCCTCCTGCTCCTTCTAAGGTATGGTTAGAGAGTCCTTCTTGAGCTGAGATCAGATTATCTTGAGCGTTCCCAGTAGCCTTAACTTCTTGAGCACTAGCAGCTACAAGAAGATTTTCCAGATTCTCATCTAGCTCGTATTCGACTTGTTGCCCGAATCCAGCGACCAACCCGTCTAACCTCACGGTATCGTTGCCTTGACCTTCGCTTTCGACGATGACATCCATGATATCTATACTATAGGTGTCATCTCCATTACCGCCGATCAGGCTATCACGAAAACGCGGCTCAAACAATAGCGAGCTATCTCTCCCACTCAAGGTATCTCGACCGTCTGAACCGATCAAGGTGTCTTCACCCTCGTTTCCCCGTAAATTCAAATTAAGGGTTGTTGAACCATCGTATTGGATCAGATTGTCAAATTTATTTCCATCTCCTATTGTGGCACTTCCCGTCAGGGTGAGGTTTTCAACAAGGTTCTGAGCGTTATTGTTATCGATAGTTTTTAAATCAAAATTCACGGAAGCAAGGACAGTATCTGTGCCTTCTTCTTCCAGTTCGATGATGCTGTCATTTTGATTGTTAACGATATAGGTATCGTCCCCTTCGCCCCCTTCTAGGGTGTCATTGCCTGCTCCGCCGTCTAGAGTATCATTACCCCCTTCACCTTTGAGGGTATCTTGACCACCTAAACCTTCGAGCAAATTGTCCCCTTCGTTGCCAATGATCAGATTATTAGCATTATTGCCACGTCCTGTAATATTTGCCAAGCCAGTTAAGCTTAAATTTTCAACGTTATCAGGCAGACTAAGGCTAATAGAAGCTTTAACCTCATCAGTCCCTTCATCAGGTTTTTCGATAATATTAGAGAAATTGCTCGTACTCCCCTCAACGTCTATGATGTAAGTGTCGTCACCCCTATTTCCACGTAAGAAGTTAATTCCTGTTCCCCCATCCAAAGTGTCGTTACCACTAGCTCCAGTGAGAGTATCGTTTCCTCCTTCCCCAGAAAATTGATAATTTTCCTGACTAAATGGCGTTCCAACCGATATTTTGTTATTGCTACTGTTACCAGTTATTTTGAATTCACCACTACCCTTTATAATTAGTTCTTCAACGTTGTCAGGTATGGTATATTCTAAAGCTAAAAATCCCGTATTGGTGCTGATTTCTATTCTGTCTCTATCGCCCCCGCCCACCATTTCGATAATGGTGTCATTGAGGTCATTAAAGGGATCGATGAAATAGGTATCGTTTCCATTTCCTCCTTCGAGGGTATCGTCCCCTCTTTGTCCGCTTAGGTAGTCATCTCCATTTTCTCCTTGTAAGGAGTCATTGCCGTCTCCACCAAAAAGCCGATCATTTTGCTCTCCGCCTTCGAGAGTATCGTTTCCTGCCAACCCGCTGAGGGTATCGAAACCAGCCAAGCCTCTAATAAGGTCGTTCTCTTCGAGACCGTTTAGACTGTCGTTGCCAGCAGTTCCAACTATTAATGCCATAATTAAATACCCGTGTAAATTGAATTTGTAAGATCATTGTTAACTGACTAGTCTGTCAATTTTGAAATGATAGATAGATTTCTCGAACTTTGATTTTTGGGTAATCATTTTGGAGATTGGCTATTTTCAAAACTATTTTGACAGGCTAAATCCATGTATTTAGCTGTGCTAAACTTCCGTATTTCTACGGATGATAATCAGTCTTTTATTTAATGCACATGGCATCTACACAAGAAAGTATCAGAAAAATTGTTTCAGAGTCTACTGTACAGTTGTACAGTAGCAACCTGTACAACTGTACAGTTTGTGCTTTGGAACGATTGTTGAATAATACTTAGCAGCTTTTCTTAAAAAACTCTTAAAAACTTGATTTTTACAAATTAAGTACGAAAATTAAGCTAATTATTGGGGTTTTCGCGACATTAAGTTAAAAAAATTATCTTTTTGGGAGTTTGAGGGGCTATCTATGGAAAGATAGTCAAAACTGTCGTCAAAAGGAGGCAGGAGTTGAAAGGCAGGACGGGGCGTATAAACAAACATCTGGGGTTTCCCCAGATGACCGCCCTTCAGTTAGGAGGGCGGTCAATAGTCTTAAAATGTTTAGTAGGTTTTTGCCCTGCAACTAAAGTGCTAAGTTTTGACTTCTAAGTTCCCATGCCGGTTTTTTGCTTTAGTTCTTGAGCGAAAAGTATTGTCGTCTAATGCCCCTACCTTTGAACTAGATGATCTTTTCTTTAATATTGAGCGGTGCAGCTGCTATTTTACTCTATACAGGAATACTATTTTTAATCATCGCCCTTCGCAAGGGCGATCGCGGTATTTATCTGATCTTTGCCCTGTCCAGCCTTTTGCATGGCATACACCTACTAATTGAGATAATGACCATTCAACAAGATACTATCTCTGGGATCTTGCTTTTTTTTAAACCGCAAGTAGCCGTTGAATTTGTGGCAGGTATATTTTGGCTTTGGGCGATCGCTCACTATACCCAGGTAAAACCCCGAAGATTATTGTGGTTAATTACCAGCATTTACTCACTATTAGCAACTTTAAATCTTGTTTTGCCCTACGGCAGTATCTGGCAGGAAGTTAGTGGTTTACAGTCAATAAATTTGCCTTGGGGAGAGAGTTATGTTCATCTAATGGGTACACCCCATCCGTTAATCATATTGGGAGCAGTGACTGGTATCGTAAGCTCTAGCTTTATCTTCTATGCTTGCTTTCGGCAGTACCAGCGGGGGGAACGCCAGAGAGCCTCTATACTAGCTTTTAGTCTAACAATCCTTTTCATATCATTTATCCATATCTATCTCGTTGATGCAGGAGTTTTGCCCCAATTTATCAGTACCTCACCATTTGCCTTTCTGTTAATGATAATTTTGATGAGCCTGCAATTTGCGGACGAAATCGTTAAAACTGAGCTTCGATTACAATATTACAACACTCACCTAGAAGAGATAATTGAGATTCGTACCAGCGAGTTGCGAGCAAGTATACAAGAAGCAGCGGTATTAAAAGAAAGAAACCGATTAGCTACAGAACTTCATGACTCTGTTAACCAAACTCTCCACTCTCTAATCATGATTGCTGATAGTCTGCCTAAAATCTGGCAAACTTATCCAGACGAGATTCTACCAGGTTTAAGTAAAATTAAGCAGATGGCTCAGGGAGGCTTGGTAGAAATGCGTAATCTGCTGGTGGAGTTAAGTCCTGAAAGGTTAGTTGACAAGCCATTGGGGGAACTTCTCAGGCAACTGGCTCATGCGCTCGCCCATCGCAGTTCTCTCAACATAACTACCCGTATTGACAGGGAATTAATTCTACCTCCTCAGGTGCAGATTTGTTTCTACCGCGTGGCTCAGGAATCCCTTAACAATGTGGCTCGCCATGCTAGAGCTACACAAGCAGAAATTCATTTGAATTGCCAGCATCTTGATGGCAACTCAGAGCAGGTAACAATGTTGGTGAGGGATAACGGTTTAGGGTTTAATCAGGAGGAGCTTGTGCCAAGTAATCTAGGAATAAACATTATGAAACAACGCGCCGAGAAGATTGGAGCTATTTTAAAGATTACTAGTCAACCCCATCAAGGGACGGAAGTTTCGTTGAAGTGGTCATTTTCGGGTAGTTTATAGTCTATGAATAAATCTTCGCCAATAAAAATAATGATTTTTGACGATCATGCGGTGTTGCGAGAGGGCATTCGGTATGTATGTTTGACCGCTACTGACCTTACTTTAGTAGGGGAAGCTGCTAATGGTGAAGATGCCTTAGCACTATGTAATAAATTACAGCCAGATGTGGTGCTAATGGATTTGATGATGCCAGGGATGAACGGCATTGACACCACAAGAGCGATTCGAGAGCAATATCCCGAAGTTAAAATTCTAGTATTGACGAGCTTCAACAGCCAAGATTTAGTCCGTAAGGCGATCCAAGCAGGGGCTAATAGCTATGTACTTAAAGATGCTTCTACAGAACAGATAATCAACGCTATCCGTTCCACTTATCAGGGTTTAACCATCATGTCTCCTAATGTGAGGAACATTCTCCCAGTGCGCTCATCTGATGCCATATTTACTCCACGTCAACTCCAGGTGCTTAAGCTGATGATAGAGGGACATAATAATAGGCAAATTGGCAAAGCACTGGGGCTTAGTATCCATACTGCTCGCTTTCACGTCAGTAAAATTATCAGCAAATTGGGTGTATCGAATCGGACTGAAGCTGTTGGCGTTGCCTTGTCAGAGAAACTACTTGAGGGGAAAGATGTGCAGTCTAGCTATTGAGCTATTCCCCGTAAGAGTGCCACATTTAACCTAATTAAAGCTCATCACAGCTTATCAAATGTACAGCATCACCATTAAAAGTGATGGCAGTTGCCTCAAGTTTTTAAGAGTTTCTTAAGGAAAGCTGCTAAGTATTATTCAACAATGGTTCCAAAGCAGGCACTGTACAGTTGTACAGGTTGCTACTGTACAACTGTACAGTAGACTCTGAAAGAATTTTTCTGGTACTCTTCAGATTAAATTCGGGGACATGAGTGATTGTCACCCGTAGAATTACTTAATTTTAATTTAACCTAGAAGGAGTCAGAAATAATGCCCACCTTACTAGTTAAGAACATTCATACTTTAGTCACAATGGATGAGGCACGGCGAGAAATTCTCAATGGAGCTTTATTCGTTCGAGATAATGTTATTGAAGAGGTAGGAACCACTGCTGATTTGCCCGACACAGCAGACGAAGTGCTGGATCTCAATGATCGTTACATCGTCCTACCTGGTTTGATCAACACTCATCACCACTTTTTTCAAGTCCTAACCAGAGCTGTTAAGGCAAACGGGACGCTTTTTCCTTGGTTGGAAACACTCTACCCCATTTGGGCAAAAATGAGACCAAATCATCTATTTATGAGTGCTCAAATGGCAGCAGCAGAGCTAATACTTAGTGGTTGTACTACCGCTAGCGATCACTGTTACGTTATTCCCAATGATTGTAGCCTTGAGGACGATATTAAAGGTGTTCAGGAAACTGGTTTACGTTTTCACGCTTGCCGAGGTAGTATGAGCGTGGGAGAAAAAGATGGAGGACTACCACCCGATAGCGTAGTAAATACGGAAGACTACATTCTTAAAGACTGTCAAAGGTTGATTGAGACGTATCACGACGATTCTCCCTATTCAATGTTACGGATCGATCTGGGACCTTGCTCTCCCTTTAGTGTTAGTCGGGACTTAATGAGGGAGTCGGCTAAATTAGCCAGAAGTTATTCTAAAGTCAGACTTCATACTCATCTAGCAGAAAATCAAGAAGATATTGATTATAGCCAAGAACATTTTGGGCTGAGACCTGGAGAGTATTTAGAATCAGTAGGTTGGCTACAAGATGATTGCTGGTTCGCTCATTGTGTTCAACTCAATGATGCGGAAGTTAAATTGTTCGGAGAGGTTGGTGCTGGTGTAAGTCACTGTCCTTCCAGTAATATGCGTTTAGCCAGTGGTGCTGCTCCGATTCGGGCAATGTTAGATAACAATGTTCGAGTCAGTATTGGTGTGGATGGTTCTGCTTCTAATGATTCCAGCAATCTACTCCATGAAGTTCGACAAGCATTTTTGTTAGCACGAGTCAGAGAAGTTGCCGTATCTGGGATGTCCGATCACGAAGCACTAGAGATAGCCACGCTAGGTGGTGCCAAAGTATTAGGACGAGATGATCTGGGTTGTCTGGCACCTGGAAAAGCGGCTGACTTCATTGCAATTGATACACAGCGTCCATCTTTTGTGGGTGCCCATAGAGATCCAATTGCTGCTACTGTCTTGTGTGAGGATGATTATGTGGATTACAGTTTTATCAATGGTAAGAAAGTAGTCGATCAAGGTCGTTTGACTACCGTTGACTTTGAAACTTTAGTTGAGAAGACAAGGCAAGCAGCTATCGAGTTAGTAGCGTAAATCATACTGCTCGACACCTGGGATGAAGAGACCAAGAAAAGGTTTCTCGAACGAGTCAAAAATCTGAAAAAAGTCTACGACGAAATGTCTGAAACTTACCAGGCAAGTCAGGGCGATGGGGAAAGCCCCTCACTTGATGGCATTCATCGTTGCCATCACTACTAGGAGTTACGCACTCAGAGCAACAAGCCAAAGTAGAATAAGGTTTTCAGGCTCACCCTTAGCACTTTAGGCAATCCTCAAACCCTTATCACTTCCTTTCCGTGCGTAATTCCTATTTTGGACCAGTCGAGTAAAGGTTAGAGCAATTATTATGGCAGTTCCCAACCAAACTGAGCAGCAAGGCTCAGTTAATACCGTCCTTTTCTCTGAATCAGTAGAGCTTGAAAACGAACCACAATACATAATCAATAAAAGAGCAATGATTGTGGGTGCCTTAAAATTTCAAGGATGTTTTAATGCCGAGCTTTTAGCTCCAATTCCTAATCTTAGAGAAGAATGGATCACTTTAATTCAGTTTCAGAATGAGCCTCTTCTAAATCAATGGCTCAATTCTGAAGCATACACTCAGGCAATCTCTCAAATAGAGCCTTACATTAAGACAAAAAGAAGACAATTTTTATCTAATTTTAATCAACAAGTATCTTTGTTAATCACTACAACAATTCGTCCTGAAAATGAATCCAAGTGGTTAAAGTGGAATGACAAAATACACGAGGTAATGAGTTCTTTTCGAGGATTTGTTGGTTCAGACATACAACCCTCAACCATCAAACAAAAAGGAGAGAATAAAACTTGGATCGTTAATTTTCAGTTTGACAACTTAGAAAACCTCAGAAATTGGGTAGATTCTCCTGAGAGAGCCAGATTAATTGAAGAAGGTTCAGACTTACATGAATCATCGATGGTTAGCCAAGTGTCTAGTGGTTTTGGCAGTTGGTTTGATATGAAGAGCAAGGAGGGTACTGGTGTTGCTGACTGGAAAATGCCTTTGATTGTGGAAATGGCATTGTATCCATTGATAATTGCACAAGCAAAGCTGACGGGATTCCTCAATATTTTTCCCGTGCCAATAGTTATTTTAATCAACACATTTTACGGTTGCTTTTTGATGCAGTACTTTTTGGTACCTTGGGTACAAAAACCCATGAATTTTTGGCTTCTTCCTCAACGTAATGAAGAAAAAACAATCAATATTATCGGAGTTGTTCTATCTTTAATTTACTTGGGAATAATAGCTTATGTTTCTGTACGAGTTTTGTTTGTCTAAACATTTCTTACTTTATTTTAGGGGCTAAATTTTTTCTAATTCAAGGCTTATTACTTTATGAATCATAAGTGATAGTGACATAATAAAAAGGAAACTTATTAATCAACTAAAAGATTTTTTTCTAAGAATTATGTTCAGTTATAGGTTTCTGCTTGCTGTGGCTAATGATGTCCATCAATTAGACGCAGAATCTACCGTCAAGATCTTACTACTAGGGGAAGGATTGCTGCATCAAGTTGCTTTTGGCATCAAGATTATTCTAGAGCTTTTAGCAATTTTGATTGTTTTAATTGCTTGTTTTGAATCGATCAAAAAGCTGCTGCATTTTTCTTCCCGAAGAGCTAAAACAAAGGTGATAACCCTCCTGCGTTTAGAGTTAGCTCGCTCACTAGCACTTTCACTAGAGTTTCTTTTGGCAGCAGATATTGTGGGGACAGCGGTTTCTCCTGATTGGGATGCCTTGGGAAAATTAGGAGTAATAGCTTTTATTAGAACCTTTTTAAATTATTTTCTGGAAAAAGAGGTAGAAGAATTAGAAAAGACCAAAGAGATAGCTAAATCTGAGGCTTGAATTCTTCAGTAGCTGTTTAAAGATTAAGTAACAGGATTGCTACTGTATCTCAGGGCTAGTATTAACTATCGCCAATAGAGTTTAGTTAACGTAGTGTGAGGAGTAAGATTAATGTCCCATTGGCTTTGGCAAGTTTTCCAAGTGACTCCAGTTATCTTGGGAACTTCCTTATTAGTTAACAATAGTTCCATAGCAACAGAAACTTCTGTGGTTACAACTGTCGCTCAACAGACAGAAGTGCTTGATGATAGACGAGTAAAGCTAGCAGATAGCAGTTTGGCTCAATCTGTGTCCAATTCTGATACTGAAACCATTCCTGAGCCGAGGAAACTTTTAGAAGCAATAGACCGCTACAACAATATCAATAGTATCAACCAGGAATTGGAAAACGACTCAATAGGGCAAGTAAACAATGTCAATCAACTGCGGGATGTTTCTCCAGGGGATTGGGCTTATGAGGCACTAAGAAGTTTGGTGGAACGTTATGGTTGTATTGTAGGTTTTCCCGACCAGACTTTCAGAGGAAATCGAACCTTAACCCGCTGGGAATTTGCTGCTGGTTTGAATTCTTGTATGGAACAGATAGAGCGTTTGATTGTCAACAGTGAAGCTATACTGCGCGAAGATCTTGAAAAGCTGCAAGTACTAGCACGAGAGTTTGAAACTGAACTAGTATCACTCAAAGGACAGCTGGATAATCTCGAAAATCGCGTCACCTTCCTGGAAGACCGTCAGTTTTCTACCACAACCAAATTTTCGGGTCAGGTGTTTATGTATCTCAGTGGTGCTTGGCGAGGAGACGACCTGATGGCAGAAGGATCTAGCGTTTTTAATGTCTTTACCCCTGCACGAGATGAGAACAATCGACCCAGGAGAAGAATAGTTGATTCTAACGCCGAAACTACCTTGAGCTATTACACCTTTTTAAGATTCAATACTTCCTTTAATGGTGAAGATAGTCTCATCCTGCAATTGGCTACGGGCAATGGCACAGCTCCTGCTAATAATTTTCTTTCAGCAGGTTTCTTCAACTCTTCAGGTGCGCCATTTGCTCTTCAAACAGGAACTCCCAATGCTAATAGCGTTGTCATTCATGAACTTTATTACGACTTCCCAGTTACAGATAATGTCCGAATTGTCGTAGGACCTCGTATCCAAGTTTATAATTACTTTGATAATAACCGTTTCACCTTCTTTATCAATGGAGCAGACAGTTTCAACAGTAGTGGCTCAACCCAGTTTAGTGCTATTGATCGAGGTTCTGGTGCATTTGTGATCTGGGATATCAATGACACCTTTAAGTTGAGTACCGGTTATGTGGGGAACAATACGGAATTTCTCCCTGCTGTCCGAGGTGCCTCTGCTTCAGATCCCAGGCGCGGTTTGTTTGGTGGTACCTATAACATCATGGCAGAATTGGATATTGCTCCTACAGACAACCTAAATCTCCGCTTTCTTTACACTCGAAATCGTCTAGAAGCTGTTCCTGAAGGTAACAACAAAGGTCTTGTTGGTGGAGCAATTGGAGAACCGATCCCCTACGGGTTCGCAGATGACGGCTTTGGAGGGGAATTGCGCCATGCCTTTGCAGATGTATTCCTATTCAACTTTGATTGGTTAGTTACTGAAAGATTTGGTCTGTTTGGACGTTACAGTTATGGAAGTACCAAGTTAACTCCCAAAAATCCTGATAGAAAGAAAGGTAAAATTAATTCTCAGTCCCTACAGTTGGGTTTTGCTCTGCCTGATTTGGGTAAGGAAGGGGCTCAGGCAACTTTTTCTTACTTAATTCCTTTTTCAATTTTAGATGGTCGCAAGTTTCTCGTCTCTGGTGGTGGGGATGGGGGGGTAGGATACGAGTTTGAGGTTAACTATTTCTACCCAATTACGAATAACATTGCCATTTCTCCTTCTTTTTATGTCATTTTGAACCCTAATAACTTCGAGAGCAATGCTCCGATCTACGTCAGTAACTTTCGATTACAATTTAATTTCTAATAAGTACCTACGCAAAATTAATTACATACTGAGAACCGAAATTGTCAAGCACTATATAACAATTCTTGGTTTGATGAGGTACATCTTGATAGAGTTAGGGAATAGGCAATAGGCAATAGGGATTCAAGTAATTACTATAAAGTCGACATTTGTATCTCATAAGTCTAATACTAAATCCCCTTAGCAAAGTATACTTTTAGCTTAAAGCGTAGAATTAGCTTAAACCTTTCTGAATTGACCGATAGGGAATGACCGAAGGGAATACTTTAGTGCCTTTAGGGCTAAATTCTGCATTCTAAATTCCCACAAATTTAAAG
>JASJDB010000053.1 GCA_030065315.1 Xenococcaceae cyanobacterium MO_167.B52
CTATCTGTACGCCTTCTGCTATACTCACTTTATTTTTTTCCTCTTAAAATCATTGCACACAATTAAGTTCGGAGTTAGTGGTTCAGAGTTCGTAGTTATGTCAAAATTCATCCTAATTATCTTAGTTTGAAATGCAAAACTATCAAGTATTGAGTCTAAACAATTTCCTAACTCCGAACTTTAGACTTTTCTGGTTATTTACTTTGACTCTGACTTCATAGACTCGACAATTTCTGCGGGGCGTTTACCAGGTCTTTGGGAACCAGCGGGCAGGTCATGGGGTTCCATAACTCCTTTGGGTAAATAAGCTAACTCTCTTAGGGGAGTAACCGCAGGGTCTTGGGTCACTTTGTAGGGTAGTCTTCCTAAAGCTACGTTGTCGTAGTTTAATTCATGACGGTCATAGGATGCTAGTTCATATTCTTCCGTCATGGAAAGACAATTGGTAGGACAATATTCTACGCAGTTACCACAGAAGATACAGACTCCGAAATCAATACTGTAGTGTTTGAGTTTTTTCTTTTTCGCTTTTTTGTCAAATTCCCAATCTACAACAGGCAGATTAATAGGACAGACGCGAACACAAACTTCACAGGAAATGCATTTGTCAAATTCGTAGTGAATTCTACCGCGATAACGCTCTGAAGGAATGAGTTTTTCGTAAGGATATTGAACGGTAATAGGTCGGCGTTTCATATGGTCAAAAGTGACAGATAGTCCTTGACCAATGTATTTAGCTGCTTGGAAACTTTCTTTTGCGTATTCTTGAACTTGTTTTAGTACTTTAAACATTTTAGTTAATGATTAATAGCTAACTGTTAATTCCTGTTTGAGAAAATTAAGTTAGGAAGAAACTTAATTTATTTTTCCTTACTTAATTCCCGTTATTACCTATGGTAAATAGATTGCCAAGTATATGGGGTAGCATAAAGTGCTGGTTATCCGCCAAAAGCTATAGGAAATGCCAGTTTTAAAGCTGCGGTAATCAACAAATTAGCCAGCGCTACTGGTAGTAAGAATTTCCAGCCTAAGTTTAGTAATTGGTCAATACGAACACGGGGTACTGTCCAACGTAATAAAATCGCTAAAAATACTAAGAAATAAGCTTTAATTAAGGTCATGATGATTCCGAGAGAACCAGTCAAAACCTGTAACCAAGGAGTAGTTTCACTTACTCCCAGCCAGCCAGCAAAGTGGTCTAGAGGAACAATAAATTCCCAACCACCAAGATAGAGAACCGCAAAAACTAAGGCAGATAGCACTAAGTTAATGTAAGAACCTAAATAAAATAGGGCAAATTTCATCCCTGCATATTCTGTCTGATATCCTGCAACTAATTCTTCTTCTGCTTCAGGAAGGTCAAAAGGAAGACGCTCACATTCTGCTAAGGCTGAAATCCAAAAGATCAGAAATCCTACTGGTTGTCGCCATACATTCCAGCCCAGTACGCCATAACCAGATTGCTGTTCTACAATATCAACAGTGCTAAGACTATTAGACATCATTACAACGGCAAGTACTGCCAAAGCTAGAGGAATTTCATAGCTAATAGATTGAGCAGCAGCCCTTAAACCCCCTAGTAGAGAATATTTATTGTTAGAGGCATAACCAGACATTAACAAGCCGATAGGAGCAATACTGGATAATGCTATCCAAAGAAAAATACCTACGTTGAGATTAGTAATGTTTAAATTCTGTCCAAAAGGGACAATTAAGTAGGATAAAAATACTGGAACAACTACTAAAACTGGTCCCAAAGTAAATAACCAGGGGTCGGCTTTATTGGGAATTACATCTTCTTTAAATACTAATTTGATGCCATCTACTACAGGTTGTAAAACTCCTAAAGGTCCTGCATATTCTGGACCAATACGTTGTTGAGCAGCAGCAGAGATTTTCCGCTCTAGCCAAACTACTACTAAAACTCCCACTGTTGAACCGATAATCATCAGTAACATCGGTAGGGGTAGCCAAATTGTTTTTGCTAAACCTGGCGGAAGTCCAAACTGGGTTAGAGTTTCGATAAAACTGCCTTGTAGGTCGATTCCTGAATTCATGTTTATTTGCGGTATCGAGTTAATGTAGTCTTAAGTTTAAATTTTATGCGTTAAGATAACTTTTCGCATTGTCTTGTGCCTAGTATATCGTTGTTATGGAGACAAGGTAAGACTGGACGAATGTATCCTATGTCTGTTACTAAGTGGTTACAGAGAATTGTTCTAGTCTAATAGGGTAAAGGGAAAAGGTGAAGTAATGAGTAATGACGAACAAGTAATAAGTAATTGTGAAGGATGAACAGTCAACAATTAATAATTAGTAATTAACATCAACAATCAACAAAAGGTATCTCATGTCTATTATTCATGGTAGCTGGATTTTACAGCCACATAACGAACGGTTTTTTGTGTGGGGAGAAACTTGGCGTTCTCTGGTAAGTTTAGAGATAACTACTAATGAAAATGGCTCGCTACATCCTTTTTGTTTGGATAAAAACGAATTAATTAGTTTATTGGAAGAACATAAGTTAATCAAGGGTAGTAATTTTAATTTCGATAAATATTCTATTAGTATTCCTAGTCAAAAATTGTCTAAACGCAAAGATTTATTGCCAATTTTTTCACAAAAATTACCAGAGATAGATGATAATTCCGTCATTGAAATTCATCCTTGGCAAGTATTAGGATTAAGTTTGAATTCAAACCAGGCAATCGCATTATTTAAAGCTTTACCTCTTAATAATATTAATAGTAGCTATTTAGGGTCAGATATTATTTTTTGGCATCATATCTATCGCTGGAGTTTAGATTTAATTAATCGCCATAAGTTTTTACCTGGAGTCGAAGTTATTGATGATAAATCTTATGGTGTATGGCAACCTTTATTAGATGCAGATGTTGATTTAACTCGTTTGGCTAGGTTTACTCAGTTAATGCCTGAAGCTTGTCTAAGTTATAAGCAAGCAACTGATTTATCTAGTCAAGAATTATTATTACGATTCTTATCCAGAATAGTAGATGTCAATGTAAGGAATAATATAGAAACTAATATTAGTTTTAATAGGGCAGTTTCTATTACTCCTTGGTTGCGATCGCTATACAACGTAAAAGGTAATTATAGTTTATTTGATACTAATGAAAATAATCTCAAGAAAATTCAAAATGCTCTTTATAATTGGACATTACCAATTAGGGAATATTTAGTTACAGAAGAAAACACTAATTTAGGACAAAATAGTTATCGAGTTACTTTTATCCTGGAACCTCCAGTAGCTAATACAGGACAACCTCAGGGCGATTGGAGCTTAAAATACTATCTTCAAGCTTTAGATGATTCTGACTTTATTGTCGATTCAGAAACTATTTGGCAGAATACAGAGTCGATACTAAACTATTGTAGTCGTGCAATAGAACAACCACAAGAAACTTTACTTAAAGGCTTAGGTTTAGCTGCTCGTATTTACTCTCCTATTGCAGAAAGTTTGGAAGAAAGTAACCCAATTAATTGCCAAATTAATCCTATTCAAGTATATGAATTTCTCCGTTCTATTGCCTGGCAATTACAAGATAATGGCTTAGGAGTAATTATGCCTCCTGGTTTGGCTTCAGGAGAAAATGAACAAAGGTTAGGAGTAGGAATTGATGCTAAAGTCATTCAGAAGAAAGGAGAAAGATTAAGCTTAAAAAGCCTATTGCAATATAAACTTTCTATTACAGTGGGAGATACCACACTTTCTAAGTCGGATTTTGAAAAATTATTAGATCAACGCTCGCCCATAGTAGAAATAGATGGGAAATGGTTATTACTCCAACCAGCAGATGTGAGAGCAGCTCAATCAGTTTTAAATAAATCTAATGAGCAATTAAGTTTATCGGTAGAAGATGCTTTAAGACTATCTACAGGGGATACTAAAACTTTAGTCAAATTGCCCGTGGTTAAATTTGAAGCCCAGGGAGTATTACAAGAACTTATTAGTAATTTGACTGAAAATAAAGCTGTAGAACCTATTAGTGATATTGAAGGTTTAAATGGTACGCTGAGACCTTATCAAGCTCGTGGGGTGGGTTGGTTAGCTTTCTTGGAAAAGTGGAGTTTGGGTGCTTGTCTTGCGGACGATATGGGTTTGGGTAAGTGTGTTTCACCCGATACTAAGTTACAGGTTAATGGAATACTCAAGTCAGCACAAGATATCTGGAAAACGTATTCTCAAGATACTAAATTTGATGGTGAAGGCTATTGGAGTAAGCCAAGTCAAAAATTATCAATAAATTCAATTGATGAATCAACAGGAAAAATTATTCTCACTACAATAAGTAATTTATACCGCCAAAAAATAAAAGAAAAAGTTATTCAAATTAATCTAGAAGATGGCAATAGTATCACTATTACAAAACGACATAAATTATTAACAAATAAGGGTTGGAAAAATAACCTGAATATAGGTGATTATGTTTCTGTTCCTAGCCAAATTTATAGCGATAAAAATATTTTAGAAGATCGAGATCTGGTCAAGCTAATGGCATGGCAAATTGCAGAAGGTTGGGAGAATAATAAGCGAGCTACTGTTAATATATTTCAGAAATCAACTAGTGTTTTATCAGATTTATGCCAAGTCATTATTAGATTATCTAAAAAATATAAGTTTAAGATTAATCAACCGAAAATTCGTGTTCCTGAAAATGGCAAAGTTCCCTATTTATCAATAAATAGTAAAGAATATCAAGAATTTTTGCAATCGAAAGGGTATCAATGGGGACAAAAATCTAGAGGCAAGTCAATTCCTTCATTTATTATGGAAGCTAACTTATCTATAGCGAAAATTTTCCTACGTAATTATTTTGATGCAGAGGCTTCTGTTGATATTAAATCTGGTGTTGTTGAAATTAGCTCTGCTTCTTCTCTATTAATACAACAATTATCCGTTTTACTAAGGCGTTTTGGAATTTGGCTACGTATTGCCCAAAAACCAAAAAGAGCTACTAATGGTAATAAAATATTTCGAGATTACTACATTGGCACAATGGGAGGCAATGCAGCTAGGAAATTTTGTGAACTAATTGGATTTGAAGATTCACTTAAACAACAGAAGATAGAACAGATTTGTATCAAATCTAGTAATACTAACGTAGAAGGAATTCCTGCATCTAAAGTAGTTGCAGAAGTGGTCACAAATACCAAACTACCAATTCGCCATTTCGGAATGCACAATACTGTTTATATTGATGGCTCACAAGAATTTTCCCATCAAAGTTTAACTAAAGTAGTATCTTGTTTAGACAATATCATTGAGGGACAAGCAGAAGCAGATTATAGACAATTAAAACCCTCTAAATGGACGAAGAATACTTTAGCTGCTTATCAACAATTGGATAAACAGTACTTGCTAAACAAAAAACGAGAATTACAAAGTTTATTAGATAAAGAAGTTTTCTATTGTCGAATCGAATCAATTGAAGAAATAGATTACGAAGGATGGGTATATGATTTTGAAGTGCCAGTACATCATAACTTTGTGGCAAACAATATTATCTGCCATAACACGGTTCAGACTATAGGATTTTTGCTCAATTTAAAACAAGAAGACTCTTTAGTTAATCCTACTCTTTTAGTTTGTCCCACATCAGTATTAAATAATTGGGAAAGAGAAGTTAGAAAATTTGCTCCTACCTTATCCACTGTAGTTCATCATGGAGATAGAAGGAAGAGGGGAAAAAGTTTTATTGAAGCAGTAAAAAATAAAAATTTAGTAATCACTAGTTACTCTTTAGTGCATCGGGATAGTAAAACTTTAAATCGGGTAAACTGGCAAGGAGTAGTGTTAGACGAAGCCCAAAATATCAAAAATTCTACAGCTAAACAATCTCAAGCAGTGCGACAAATACCAGCAGGATTTAAGATTGCTCTAACAGGAACTCCTGTAGAAAATAGGTTGTCTGAGCTATGGTCTATTTTAGATTTTCTCAATCCTGACTTTTTGGGGAATAAAACTTTTTTCCAGAAACGGTTTGCTAATCCTATTGAAAAATATGGCGATCGCGATTCTTTAAATATTCTACGTTCTCTAGTACAGCCATTTATTTTACGTCGTTTGAAAACCGATAAAAATATTATTCAAGATTTACCAGAAAAACAAGAAATGAATGTTTTTTGTGGACTTTCTGAAGAACAAGCAGAATTTTATCAAAAGCTGGTAGATGAATCTTTAGTTAAAATTGAAGATTCTGAAGGAATTAAACGGCATGGATTGATTTTAACTTTACTTTTAAGACTTAAGCAAGTATGTAATCATCCTGAACTAATATCCAGTAAAACTAAAACTACTAAGCCAGATAAGATAGTTGCAGATGTAAGCAATTTTTGTCATCGCTCTGGTAAGCTAATGCGACTCACAGAAATGCTGGAAGAAATTGTTTTAGAAAAGAGCCATGCACTGATTTTCACCCAATTTTCCGAGTGGGGAAAAATCCTCAAATTTTATTTAGAAAATACTTTAAATCAGGAAGTTTTATTTTTATATGGTGCAACTCGTCGTAAACAAAGACAAGAAATGATTGACAGGTTTCAAAACGATCCCAATGCACCCCAAATATTTATCTTATCTCTAAAAGCTGGTGGGACAGGATTAAATTTAACTAGAGCTAATCATGTTTTTCATGTAGATCGTTGGTGGAATCCTGCGGTAGAAAATCAAGCTACAGATAGAGCTTTTCGTATTGGGCAAAAACGCAATGTTCAAGTTCATAAGTTTGTTTGTAGTGGAACTTTGGAAGAAAGAATTAATGAAATTATTGAAAGTAAACAAGAACTTGCAGAGCAAACTATAGATGCAGGAGAACAGTGGTTAACTAAGTTAGATACTAATCAATTGCGTAGTCTTTTGTTATTAGATCGGGATAGTATTTTGGATGAAGATATTTAATACTAATTCTCCTTATGAGAAAAAAATTATAATTACGAACTCACTTTATCTCAAGCTGTTAGTTTTTGAGTGGAATTGGGAATTATAGAGAGTGTACTTATAATTAGGTTGCCCCTAATAGCTATATTTAGCTTAAAAATTAGGTCGAGAGTTAAATTGCTAACTAATCCTTAATTATTCTTAGGGATGAAATCAGTTGATAGAAAATCAAGAGCTTAAGTTAATCAAAGCCAACATTCTAGTTGTTGATGACAATCCTGTCAATTTACGTCTGCTAGTGCAAATCTTAACCGCTAAAGGTTACAAAGTTCGACCCGTACCTAATGGAAAATTAGCCGTTTCCACTTCCCAAGCTGCACCACCTGATTTAATTCTTTTAGACATTAATATGCCTAATATGGATGGTTACGAAGTTTGTCAAAAACTCAAAGATGATCCTCAAACAGCAGATGTTCCCGTAATTTTTATTAGTGCTTATAATAATGCTATTGATAAAGTCAAAGCTTTTGAAGTTGGTGGGGTTGATTATATTCCCAAACCTTTTCAGGTTGAAGAAGTTTTAGTAAGAGTTAAAAACCATCTCTCAATTCGCATTCTACAAAAGACTTTACAAGAAAAAAACACTAATTTACAGCAAACTTTAGAAGAATTAAAAACTACTCAAGAACAATTAATCCAATCAGAAAAAATGGCAGCTTTAGGACAGCTAATTGCTGGTATTGCCCATGAGATTAATACTCCTTTGGGGGCAATTAGATCTTCTATTGGTAACATTAAAGACTTTTTTGAAAAAAATCTCATCAAAATGCCGATATTCTTTAGAAATTTAACTGCTAAAGAAACAGAAGTTTATTTTAAATTATTAAAGTTATCTAGTCAAAAAAATCAGATTTTATCAAGTCGAGAAATAAGAAACCTGAGACGTAATCTAGTAGCAAAATTAGAAGCCAAAAATGTTCCTGACTGCTATAGTATTGCTGATGTACTTGTTGATTTAGGTCTTGATCAAAAAATAGAGCAAATTACTCCTTTTTTAAAAAATGAAAGGGGGTTAAAAATCTTTGAGCAAATCTATCAGTTTTATACCTTGCGACAAAGTGCAACAACAATTAATATAGCAACAGAAAAAGCAGCTAAAATTGTATTTGCTCTGAAGACTCACGCCCGTTACGATTCTGGAGAAATTCCAAGAAAATCAGATATTATTAATGGAATTGAAACGGTTTTAACCTTATATCAAAATCAATTTAAACCAGGAGTTAACGTAATTAAAAACTATGGCAAAATACCTAAAATTTATTGTTATCCTGATTCTTTAAATCAAGTTTGGACGAATTTAATTCATAATGCTCTTCAAGCTATGGATTATAAAGGAAAACTTATTATTGATGTAAGTCAAGAAAAAAGTTACCTTCAGGTAAAAATAACTGATACGGGGAAAGGCATTCCACAAGAAATTATGCCCAAAATATTTAAACCTTTTTTTACTACTAAACCACCAGGAGAAGGTAGCGGATTAGGGTTGGATATTGTCAATAAAATTATTAATAAGCATCAAGCTAGTATTGATGTCGATTCTGTACCAGGTAAAACCACTTTTACCGTTGCTATTCCTATTAACTTAGAGGAGAACATATCTAATGTCTAAACCTGTAATTCTCTGTGTCGATGATGAAACTATGGTATTAGATAGTTTAAAAATAGAATTAAGAAAATCTTTTGGTAGTAAATTTATTTACGAATTTGCTACCGGTGGAGAAGAAGGATTAGAAATTGTTACCGATATTTTAGAAGCAGAACCTCAAACACCAATGATAGTCATATCAGACTGGTGGATGCCTGGGATGAAAGGGGATGAATTTTTGATTTCAGTTTATGAAAGTTATCCCCAAGTTAAAACTATTATGCTGACTGGTCAAGCTAGTGAAGCTGCTATTTCTGATGTAAAACAAAAAGCTAATTTATATCGTTGTATTCGTAAACCTTGGGATTATCAAGAATTAATGACAATTCTCGAATCTCTACTTTCACAAGAAACACAAGTCTAGTGCAACATTTAACCTAATCAAAGCTCAAAGCGAGCTTATCAAATGTACGGCATCACCAGTAAAAGTGATGGCAGTTGCCTGCAAAGCACGAATCATAATATTTCGTGCGCCATTGGCATCTCTTGGAGCTTTGTACCCACAGTAAGGGCATTTAAAAAGTTTAGAGCTACCAAGTTTTTCGTGAATTGTTCCGCATTCTGGACAAGTTTTTGAAGTATAAGATTCATTACATCTAACAACAATGCAGTTATTTCTAGCTGCCATCTGGGTTAGATGTTGAGCAAATCTAAAATGACTCCAGGTAAGCATATTTCTAACAGTTTTAGCTCTAATCTTTCTTTGCTGCTTTACAACCATCTGACTGGTTTCAAAAGTTGGCAGAAAAATAACTTTGTAGTTATTGACTAGGAAAGAAGAGACTTTGTTATGCAAATCTTTGACTAGATTTTTAATCTTTTCTCTGATTCGATTCGCTGCAATTCGCTGCTTATATCTTTGCCTTTTAGATTGAGACTTAGAAATCTGACTGATCAGTTGGTCAAGATGCGTACATAATCTATTGATTCGTCCGATATCTTTCTTGCCAACTTCTAAAACCACTTCACCATCATAGCCAGTAACAAATGTACGAGAACCAGGGTCTAGGGCAATCACCTTGCTTTTTTTGGTTGGTTCTGTGGGTATGTATTCAGGAAAACAGCCATACCATTTTCCTTTTTGATACACCAACTGTGTACCATAGATAGACTCTAATGGCATAGGTTGAGAGGTGGTAAAAGGTAGCTTTTTAGTAGTTTTACCGTACCAAGTACCTTTCTTGTAGTTTCCTACTTTGAACTTGATTACTTGAGAATAAGCTCGACAAGATTTAAAACTACCATCACCACCATTCTTTCTTGACTGCCAGTAAGCATCCCTAGCATCAGCTACCGCTTCTTGTAATTGATGCCCTGGTAGTTGCTTAACCCACTCTGGACGTTCACTGTTTCTAGCTTGACTTTGCAGACTGTAAGTACTGTCACTACAACCATATTTTAGCCTGGCTATAGTCCAGTTATATATCCAGCGATATCCTGCTAACCATTGCTTCCAAATACGATGAAGTTCTTTACAGGGATATACCCTGATATTCTTGACACTGTTTGGTATCAACTTTTTCGTTTGGTTTCGACTCTTTTTCTTGTATGCTTTTTTTGACTTGGGTTTTGTATTTATGAAGTCCGTAAAGCCTAGAAGAGAAACAGTGGAGGATGGACAGGATATCTTCAACGAGTTCTTGCTCTGGAGATAACTTACGTTCATTGAGAACCAAGAGTTCGCATTCACCTTGCTTGCAGAGCCATTCAATGAGCGGGAATCCAAATCTAACGAGTCTGTCAGAGTAAGCGACGACAAGCTTGCTGATATCTCTTTGGTATATTCGTTCCAATATAGAGAGCAATTTTCGCCGTTTAAAATTGAGTCCTGAACCAATTTCTTGCACCAATTCCCCTTCTGGATACTTTGAGCATAAAAATTTAATTTGTCGCTCAAGATCATCTTTTTGGGAATGGGTAGAGACTCTTGCATAGAGGAGTAGTCATTAAATAGTAATAAAACGGAGTCAATCACCATAAAACGTTCACTTGATGAATCTGTTCTGTAGTCGCTTCCCATAGCATCGGATGCGTGGCATCTACCATTAGGGGCGTAGTGGAGTAACAAACTCAAAGGCGGGCTACCCAAGCCTGATAGAATAAGAACGAGAGTTGCTACTCATCAAGTCTTATCCTATACCTAAGCTATTTCTAGTTTAGGCTTTCCCCGCAAATAATGCGGGTTAGTTCTGTGCCTCAAGATTGCTTTTAATCCGATGTTTCTGGCTGCATTTAATCCAGAATGGGCTTTGTAGCCAGAAGTATTTGCTACCAAATTTGCCCCTGCTTGATACTCTGCATAATCGAGTAAGGATAAGGGAAACTTGTTACCTCGCCATAATGAATTCCCCCAAGGGTCTAAACGAGATGTGTCTCTGGGGTTAACCCTGGTGGTTAAAATTCCATAATCACGATAGGCGATATCTTTGGTTTGATTAAATACTCTTGATTTTAGCCAGTAAGCTCGTTTCTGATTCGAGCGACGAGAATATTTACTCGCGTTAGGTTTGAGGTTTATTAAATGCTCAAAAACCATAACAGAACATTGGTGAAATTTGGCAAATTCAACTAATTCTCTAGCTACTGCCCTACTAAATTCAATTTCTCTGTTGTGTAATTTTTGCCACTT
Organism: Xenococcaceae cyanobacterium MO_167.B52; assembly: GCA_030065315.1. Lineage (GTDB taxonomy): Bacteria > Cyanobacteriota > Cyanobacteriia > Cyanobacteriales > Xenococcaceae > JASJCP01. Next base: position 11,230 of record JASJDB010000053.1, read on the forward strand.
GTTAGCACTAAAACCTTCGTGAATTATCCCCGTCTTGGACATCTTCATCGCAATCAGTCCTAAATCCCTCTTCCTACGCTTTACATGGTTTTTCTGGTTAATGAAGCGTCTGGCAACCTCCCAGACATTCCCTCTAGCGTCGGTTTCTAGTACTGAAGCAATAGCAATATGACGGTCTAAATCTATATCTATACTGCAAACTCTTACCGAGTCGGCAGCCATTACTTTTTTAGTTCCTCCTGTTGCTGGTATATATTTCTCCAGGGCAAAAGTTAGATAAGCGTTTTTCCCTTGGCAGATAACTTGTGGCGAACCTTTAACCCATTCATTTGTACATGGGGGGGATTGATAATAGAACTTAACCCATTTCCACTGCCCTTTCACTAAAAGCTTCAATATTATGGAAAAACCATCATCATCTTTTCGCATTCCCACATCAAAACTAGGAGCAAAATTAAAACTCCTCGGTACAGAGGGTGGGCGATGTGATGAGTGTCTTTTTCCTCTTTGGAGCCATTTTTCATAGTTAGTACGCCATGAGCGATAAGCTCCAATAGCTTTACGAATAGTGGCACGTCTTAAGGGAGAAGGAAAACCTTTTAAGATAAACTCGTACTGGGGATTATCTCCTGTTACTAACATTTCGTAATAACGCCATCCACCATTATCTTTTAGCGGAATATCTAACCCTGAGGGGTGCATATCTATTAGCTCAAAGAAAAAATTCACCGCTTCATTAAAAACAGTTTTGGTTTCAGACAAATCAAATCCCTCGCGCTGTAACTTGCAGCGAAGAGACTTTGTAACTATGTTGAATCCTTTTTTCTTCTTTAGCATGATGTAATCTTATCATACTTTGTCCGTTTCACTACGAATCTCTTTTTCGTATCTCCTTAAAAAATACAGTTGGCTACTAAAGCAGTGCATGATTGCCATAAAATCATCCATGAGTTCTTGATGAGGAGTTTTGTAAGTGTTATTGAGTACTATTATTTGGCAATTGTTAAGCTGACAAAACCATTCAATAAAATCAAAGCCAAAGCGACACAATCTATCTTTATGAGCCACAACTATAGTGCTAATTTCTCTTTTTGCTACACGTTCCATCAAGGCAATAAACTTACGTCGCTTAAAATTCAAGCCTGAACCGATATCAGAAATACAACGGCAACCAGGATATTGGCTGCCTAAATATTCTTGTTGGTGTTTCAAGTCATCTTTCTGGGTGTTAGTTGAAACTCTTGCATATAGTATAGTTTCGCCCTTTCTTTCTTCCCCTAGTTTTTCTAGACTAGAAACCAGATAACGACGATGTCCCCCTGGAGAACGAGTACACTCTATTTTTCCTTCTTCTGCCCATCTAGCCAATGACTTGGGGTGATAACCATATTTTTTGTAAACTTGATTAGGAGTTAAATACACAGTAGTCTGGTTCGCTACGATTTACTCCATTTTATTACTATTTAGTGCTACTTAATTGCTAGACAGTGGGCTTGGCGTTCTGGCTTCTGTATTCTTCAATGCAGAATCTTCTTTGTCCTCCTGGGGTTCTAATTGATTTGATTTTGCCTTCTTCATCCCACCTTCTAAGAGTACTAATTGAGACTCCAAGGTATTCGGAGGCTTTTCTTGGGGGAACATATTTCATAGATAACCTACTCATATCTTCTTATTGTAGTAGATATGAGTAGATATGATAAGATTTAAACAAAGATTTTGTTATTTATTGCGCCTCTTGACTATTGATAATTGTTATAGCTTCTAACTGATCGCTAGGTTGAAAGCCAAACAATTTCCCATAAAAATAAAATTCACTTTCTAAAGCTTTTTTGATATTAGCTGCTTGACGAAAGCCGTGCCCCTCATCTTCAAATGTAATGTAAGCTACAGGTAATCCCTTCTGTTTGATCGCCTCAAACATCATTTCTGCTTGATTTGGTGGAACAACTTTGTCTTCTAAACCTTGAAAAAAGATTACAGGACAAGATAACTGCTCAGTGAAATTTATGGGAGATCGCTGTTGATAAAGTTCTTTAGTTTCAGGATACTTGCCAATTAAACCGTCCAAATAACGGGACTCAAACTTATGAGTATCTCTAGCTAAAATCTCTAGATCACTAATGCCATAATAACTAGCTCCTGCTTTAAAGACATCGCGGAAAGTTAGAGCAGCTAAAGTAGTATAACCCCCTGCGCTGCTACCAGAAATCACTAATCGCTCTGGGTCGGCTTTTCCTTGTTTGACTAAATATTTAGCAGCATTGACACAATCATCTACATCTACAATACCCCAGTTATTGTCCAATCTTTCACGGTACTGACGACCATAACCAATACTACCGCCATAGTTAACATCCACATAACCAAAACCCCGACTCGTCCAATACTGTACTCTCAGATTGAGGCTCACTGAGGCAGCAGCAGTAGGTCCGCCATGACTTTTAACCAGTAAAGGCGGTAATTCCCCCTCTGGTGCAGAATAATCGGGATTTTGAGGCGGGTAATACCAACCATAAGCTGTCAGACCGTTTTCTGTGGAAAATGCGATCGCAACTGGTTGGGAAAAATAAGCAGGATCGATGTTTAAATCTATTGCTTGTTTGAGAATAGTAGATTTTTCTGTCTCGGTATTTAACTTAATCACTGCCGTCGCTTCGGTGGGACAACCACCAATAAATAATGCTTCTCCTTCAGAAGTAGTTTTGATCGAGGAAATATTAGTATAGGGGGTTTTTATTTCCCGAAACTGTTTCGTGGTAGTGTTGATTGTCGCCAAATGCCAACTACCATTTTGAGAATAGGCAGATATTATATTGTTATCTCCTAAAAAACTATAAGTAGATAAACCAAAAACCCAATGGGGATAAGCAAACTCCGCTGACATAGAATAAAGACATTCTATTTTCCCTTCATCATTGCGGGAATAAAGATTCCACCAATTACTGAGGTCGCTAGAAAAATATAATTTTCCCGACGGCGACCATTTTGGTTCACATATAGACTCTTTTGCACTACCTGCAACTAACTCAATTTCTCCCGATTCCAAATTCATTAACCATAAATAGCTACTATCCCAGGGCATATTAGGATGATCCCAACTGATAAAAGCCAAATATTGACCATCAGGACTAATGCGAGGAGAACTATAAAAATCCTTACCTTCCGCTAAAGTAGTAATCTTTCCCCCATCCAAGTCAATGGCAATAATACTATTAACTGGTTCTTTAATACTGTGATCTTCGCACACACAGAGTAAGCGATTTCTCCTAGAGTCGATAACAAAATCCGCATAGCGTTTCAAGGATTCTTCAGTTAAAGGCTCAGGATTTTCCCCTATTACCTGACGATACACTCGATTATCAGTTTTTTCACTGAAATAAACCACCCCATCTGTAATTAAATAAGATCCACCACCATACTCATGAACACGAGTTTTGATATTAAAAGGCTCAGGAGTAACATCAGTGGTTGTTCCATCACTATTAAATTGCACTAAAACACTTCTACCTTTTTCTGTAGGTCGAGATTCTAGCCAATAAATATTCCTAAAATCAGTGCTGACACTCCCTAGTCCTACAGATTGAGAAACGATCAAATCTGAACTAATGGGAGATTTCCAAGAACCAAAAGTATTTACCATTTACTACCTACCACCCCTAATTTTTCTTCTTTATTCACAAGGATTGTGTATTTTATTATTTTCTATTCCCATAGAAAGAGCATACTTGAGAGCTAGTCCCTATTGCCTTTGAACATTTAGCTAGTATCAGTAGCTCGAACAAGAGCCAAAACTCTTTGGAGTCGGAAAAGCCAGAAGTCAGAATGATAAATAGCTAACTCCTTACTGGCTATAAAATTCAACTGAATGTCCAATTCTTTTCTCCTGGCTGCATGGGGACACACGAATGTCCTTTGCGGATTCTGTCTCCTGTCTCCCTGCAAATACCCATTCTTCTGTGACTTTTAGATCTACTGAGTATCCCAAACTCAAACTGTCTAGCTATATTTATCCCTCACACAATCTAAACGAATCCAGTTCCGTGAGTTTACCTGTTGTCGCTTTATCTTGTCTTAATCTAAGAAATATTACTTAATCTAAAGCTTACTAAGACTTTACCATTTATTCACAAAGCCCGATTATGATAGGGATTAAGTCTAGACTCCTGTAATGTTTCTTCACAGAATTCCCAGATTAGGTTAATAGTGATACAGAAAACCATTATTTTCTCGGTTACTTATCTCAAATATTGATCTATACTGTGAAGGTGAAGAGTAAATCTATCGATATAGAGTCTCAGTATTGGGGTAAAACTTAATATATCGATATCCGTAAAATAACCATTTTGGTGTGAGGAAAAATTTAATATGTCGAAACTATTTTGGCGTGCAATCAAAGCATTACCCGTTATTGTTGCTGGTTCATTAGTAGCTGTTAACCCTACTTGGGCACAATCTCTGTCTGCAAGTGAAACTCAAGTTGATGCTACTTTACAGCAGATCAATCGCTACCAAAGCGGTAATGGTTCTGTCTCTCAGGTAACAAACGTTAACCAACTCAGAGACGTATCACCTTCTGACTGGGCTTATGAAGCACTACGTAGTCTAGTAGATCGTTATGGTTGTATTGTTGGTTATCCTAACCAAACCTATCGCGGTAATAGAGCCTTAAGTCGTTATGAATTCGCTGCCGGTTTAAATTCTTGTTTAAATCAAATCGAACGTCTTATCGCTTCTTCTGAAGCTATCCTCAGAGAAGACATCGATACTCTCAATAGACTCATGCAAGAGTTTGAAGCAGAATTGGCTACTCTCGGCGGAAGAGTTGATAACCTAGAAAGTCGTACAGCTTTCTTAGAAGACCACCAATTCTCCACTACTACCAAATTAAAAGGGGAAGTTATTTTCTCTCTTGCTGATACTTTTGGTGATGTGGACGATGAAGATCCTACTGAAACTACTTTCAGCGATCGCGTTCGCTTAAACTTTGATACTAGTTTCTACGGTAACGACCGTTTAAGAACTCGTTTACAAGCAGGTAATGTAGCTGACTTCAGCGATTTTACTGGTGCTGACTCGACCCGTCTTGGGTATGATGTTGACACCGACAACGAAGTTGAAATCAGTGATCTGCACTATCGCTTCCCCATCGGTGAAAAGTTCCGTGGTTACGTTGGTACTGTTGGACTTGACATTGATGATATTTTTGCGGTCGCTAATCCTATACTAGAAAGCAGTGGTACTGGTGCATTATCTCGCTTCACTCGTCGCGATCCAATTACTTTGCGTGGTGCAGAAGGTGCTGGTATAGGTGCGACCTATGAAATAAACGACATGTTCACCGTTTCTGCTTTATACCTTGCTGAAGTTGATGATGCGTCTGATCCTGATGCAGATGGTGATGATAATGGCATATTCAATGGCTCTTTCAGTACAGGAGCTCAGTTGGTAGTTGAACCTATAGAAACCCTTGAGTTAGCTCTCAGTTATATTTATGAGTATCAAGAAGAAGATGACGTTAACTTAACTGGTTCTACAAGCAGTGAGTTGGCAAAAAGACCCTTTGAACTAAGATTTGGTGACATAGATACTCGCGCTCATCAAGTTGGTTTATCTGCTAGTTG
>JASJDB010000054.1 GCA_030065315.1 Xenococcaceae cyanobacterium MO_167.B52
CTACACCATTGAAGATGGCAAAGAGCGAAACAGCAAAAGCAGCAGTAGTGGCATCCAATTTAATAATTTCTTCCGCTACAGGACTAGAAATGCCAATCGCTGATAATCCAACAAAAGTACCAATGGTATAACATAACCAAAGAGAGTAGAAAGAGCGAGATTTGAGCATTGCTGCCTTCCTAGATGTCTCTATTGCTGAGGTAAGGGGTGGATTATAAGTAACAGGTTTCCATTCTTGCGGAGGCAATTTTAGGGTAGTGGCAACGATAAGTATGATCGCGGTGAAAATACTCCCTAAAATCGCTAAAGTAAATAAAACACCATAACTTCCAATTAAGGTTTTTGCCAAAGGTGCAGTAATTAAAGGGGATAAACCAAAACCGATTACCGTTAAACCTACTGCTAACCCTTTTTGATCAGGAAACCACTTAGCTGTAACTGTCAGTGGTACACCATAGACAATACCAACTCCTGCTCCAGCAATCACACCATAAGTTATCACCAAAGTCGTGATATTAGAAGCCAAACTGGAAAGAATATAGCCCATTCCCATTACTATGCCACCAATTACTGTAATCAAACGCACCCCTAATTTATTAATATAGAAGCCAGTAATCGGCATTAAAATCGCATTTACTACCAACAAAACGGTAAAAGGTAATAGACTGTGGGTGGCACTGATGTCGAATAAAGATTCGAGGGGTTTGCGAAAAATACTCCAAGAATACACCGTACCTAAACACAACAGAACCAGCAATCCTAACAACACATAAAACCATCTTCCTTTTTCTGCTGGTAATCCAAACAGTTGCACGTTTTTCGAGTTATTCATTTTTCACCTGAGAAAGCCAAAAATAATTCTCTCCAACTTCTTCTAGCCAAATTAATTCAGTCCTTAAATTGATGCCTAAATGATGATGAAACCAATAAAGTTATGAATACTGGCTACTTAATCACTTCTCCTACAGGTTTCCAAAGTTGGGCTTCGCAGGGGAGAATAAAATTCTCCTCTTGGCTATCTGTTAACCGAAAACCATAAATTAACGATACTAATCCGATTCAGCTTAGACCCACTAAAGTTTTTAGCTATATTAGCATCTGTCCGCACAAGGTTTTCACCGCTCTAATAATGCAATGTAAATGTGTCTAAGCTTATGATTGAATCAGGTATCAGATTTTAGGTAGGAATAAAATCCAACACCTGGGAGCCAAGAATATCAGTTAGGAGCAACCCCTTCAGTCTTAGCAACTTCTAGCAAAGTTTTTAGCACTGAGTCGGGGTTAAGACTGAGAGAGTCAATCCCCAGTTCTACTAAGAAGCGAGCAAACTCAGGATAGTCACTAGGTGCTTGACCACAGATCCCCACCTTGCGACCTTTGGCTTTTGCCTTGGTAATTACTTGTCTTACCGTCTCTTTGACTCCCTCATTGCGTTCATCAAAGAGGTGAGCAACCAAAGCGGAGTCACGGTCAAGTCCTAAAGTTAGCTGAGTTAAGTCATTAGAACCAATAGAGAACCCATCAAATACTTCGCTGTATTGATCTGCCAAGATAACATTATTGGGGATCTCGCACATGACATAGACTTGCAAACCATTTTCCCCTCGCTTCAGACCATATTTGGCCATTTCTGCTAACACCTTGCGACCCTCGTCAGGGGTGCGGCAGAAGGGAATCATCGGAATAACATTAGTTAAACCCATTTCATCCCGCACCCGTTTCAGAGCTTTACACTCTAAACCGTAAGCATCGCGGTATTTCTCATCGTAGTAGCGAGAAGCACCCCGCCAGCCAATCATCGGGTTTTCTTCCTCTGGCTCAAATTGTTGCCCACCAAGGAGATTAGCGTACTCATTGCTCTTAAAGTCAGACATCCGCACCACTACAGGTTTGGGATAAAAAGCAGCAGCAATCATACCAATGCCTTGAGCCAACTTATCGACGAAAAAGTCGGGTTTATGGTCATAAAGTGCAGTTAACTCGGCAATTTTTCCTTTGACTAATTCATTTTCTAACTCGTCAAAATGAAGTAATGCTAGGGGATGGGCTTTGATGTGGTTGGCAATGATAAACTCAAACCGCGCCAAGCCAACTCCATCACAGGGAATAGCAGATAGACCAAAGGCTTCTTCTGGGTTGCCCACATTCATCAGGATTTTGGTACGTGTACGGGGGAGGTTTTCCAGTTCGGTTTCTTGAATCTCAAACGGCACTAATCCCTCATAAACTCTTCCTTCTTCTCCTTCTGCACAGGAGACGGTCACTTCCTGACCTGTGGTTAAGACTCCTGTCGCCTTACCACAGCCAACGAGTGCCGGAATTCCCATTTCCCGAGCAATAATTGCTGCGTGGCAGGTCCGTCCGCCCTGATTAGTAATAATCGCGCTGGCTTTTTTCATAATCGGTTCCCAATCGGGATCGGTTTTATTGGTAACTAAAACTTCCCCAGCTTGAAATTCATCGAGCTTCTGGACATTCAAAATTACCCTGGCTTTACCTTGACCGATCATTTCCCCTACAGCACGACCTCGGACGAGAATTTCGCTGGTTCCTTGAAGTTGATAGTTCCGTAGAGTAGTTCCAGATTTTTGAGATTGTACTGTTTCTGGGCGAGCTTGAACGATGAATAATTCCCCTGTTAGACCGTCTTTGGCCCACTCGATGTCCATGGGAGTGTATTGACCACGCACTTGGGAATAATGGTCTTCAATAATGGCAGACCAATGCGCTAACATGAGAATTTCGTCATCAGAGATCGCGTATTTCTGCCTTTCTGATTCAGGTACGGGGACATTTTTAGTCAGTTTCCCACCACCCACATCGTAAACCATTTTGATTTCCTTACTACCGAGACGTTTTTTCAAGATCGGTCGGTAGCCTTCCTGGAGAGTGGGCTTAAACACAAAGTACTCATCGGGGTTAACTGCACCTTGAACGACATTTTCCCCTAATCCATAGGCAGCAGTAACTAAGGCTGCATTCTTGAACCCTGTCTCCGTATCAATGGAGAACATGACCCCAGACGCAGCGAGATCGGAGCGCACCATCTTTTGGACTCCCACCGAGAGAGCTACTTCAAAGTGGTCGAAACCCTTAATCGTACGGTAGGAGATAGCTCGGTCAGTAAATAGGGAAGCGAAGCACTTGTGGCAAGCGTCTAACACTCCTCTAACCCCATGAACATTGAGATAGGTTTCTTGCTGTCCCGCAAAACTAGCATCGGGCAAGTCTTCTGCTGTTGCGGAAGAGCGCACCGCTACATCAGTATAACTGGTATAACGCTTGCACTCCTCCTGTTCTAACTCCGACAAGCGATCGCAGAAATCAGCAGCCCCATTATAGCGATCGCACAATTTGATATAAGCCCTGGTAATGGCTAGTTCTAGTTCAGCTGGGAATGGTGTATTGAGAATTAAAGCACGAGCTAACTTACCATGTTGTCGCAGGTTGCTCATATCTTCCACATCTAGGTCTGAGAATAACTCTCGCAGTTTCTTTTGTAAACCTGCTTGCTCAATAAAGTAGCGATAAGCGTAAGCTGTGGTGGCAAAGCCAGTGGGAACATTAACACCTTTCGGGGTTAATTGTTGAATCATCTCACCCAAAGAGGCATTTTTGCCCCCCACCAAGGAGATATCTCCAATGCCAACCTCTTCAAACCACAGAACTAAAGCTTTTTCTTTAGTAGATGGGAAAGGCTTGGGATTAACTGTTGTTTGGGTCATAGATTTAACTCCTGAGATGTTTGAACTTTTATCCTAGAAGAGGGATTCTTTAACGCTTCAGAAATTAATTAATTTATAATTTGTGTTGCTTAACTCTTAACTAGGGTTGGTTAAAATTAAGGTTCTCTATCAATCTTCCTTGTCTTCTCATAAAACATCTCTACTTTTATGAAACAGAATGGGAATTAAAGAGGTTCAATTGATTGGTTTTCTTAGAGGATGCCACAGTTCTGCTTCTGTAGGAATAATCAAGTTATCTTTTTGGCTGTCTATTGAACCTGAACCATAGATTAACGGTATTGACCCCATAAGCACGGAAGTAATAACCACTAGCAAAACTAAAGTAAGTTCGTTCAGATGTTTGCGGTTCGGGGGGAGTAATTGTGTAAGTCGTTGTGTACTCATTTCCCACCTCTCCTTCGTATTTTTTTTGATTAAAAAGCTAACCAACTAACTAACTAACTTTTTTGAAGCATAAAATAGTTATTAGCTTTCATATTTTTATTTTAAACTCTAAAAAATATTTGTTCAAATTAATATAAATCTTAATATAAAAATGTCAAGAAATCACGACAATTAATTGTGACAAGAGATGATTTTAATCTGGCAGATTTTATCTCATTACTTTTAGTTCTCAGAGTTTAATTTGTTGGTAATTTAGGACAAATAAGATTTCAAGCTGTTGTTGTTGGAAATAAATCCAAGAATTCTAGTAAGTTAGTGCTAAATTGCTCACGATAAATTGGAATAATTATAACCAAGTAAATATCTGCAAATGATCATATTCTTACTATTGTTGATACTTTAAGTGTTAGAATTATTATTGAGTTATAAATTAACAAGTAAAACAACATCAATTTGACCTTCAAGTTAAGCTAATTCACTCTGTAGCTGATCTAGTCAATAACGACTCTGATATAGGAAATTGCCTTCAGTTAGTATTTTTGCCCAACTAAGTAGTCGGACATGAATTTTGATGACTGTGTTAATTTTTGTAAAATCCTTAAACCCTATTGGAACAAGAGATATCTGTTTTGACATTTCTTAATACAGTGCCGTTTACTTATGTCCGATTACTTATAATGTTTCTCTCGGCGAAAAAGTTGATTTACTGTCGAATTGGAAGATAGCAGTACAGTAATTGCAGCGGAGTAAAGGTAGATGGGAAAAAGAATTGGTATTCTAACTAGTGGTGGTGACTGTCCCGGACTTAATATGATCATCAGAACGGTGGTTAGTCATGCCACTCTCACTTACAATTGGGAAGTTTTAGGCATCCCTTATGCCACTAAGGGTTTGCTAGAGCGCAAAGCCAGCACTTTAAGTTTACACGGCTTGGATCTACATGGGATCGATCCCTTACTCAGTATGGGGGGCACAATTCTTGGTTCTACCAATAAAGGAGACACTTTAGCTGAGGCAGAACAGATCTTTGCTGGATACCAAGCACTAGAACTAGATGCCCTAATTGTGATCGGTGGTGACGGTAGTTTAGCGATTTTGCGAGAATTAGCTAGTCAAGGAAATTGGAATCTGGTGGCAATTCCCAAGACGATCGATAACGATGTGGCTTTTACAGAACGTTCGGTTGGTTTTGATACAGCAGTAAATACGGTAACAGATGCCCTCAATCGTTTGACTTCCACGGCGGCGAGTCATGATCGCGTCATGGTGGTGGAGGTTATGGGGCGAACAGCAGGGCATTTAGCTTTACAAGCCGGCATTGCTGGGGGTGCAGATGTCATTTTGATTCCAGAAATTCCTTATTCTCTACCTAAAGTTTGTCAAAAACTCAAAGAGATGCGGGATAAGTGGCAGCGCAAATTTGCACTGATTATTGTTGCCGAAGGAGCCAAAACCGAAACAGGAGAAATTAGTTGCTACACCGATTCTCTGGGAGAAGTACGACTGCGAGGGATTGGTGAATACATTACCGAACAAATACCTGCTTGCAGTCCAGACGGAGTAGAAACTAGGTTGAGCATTTTAGGCCATGTGCAAAGAGGTGGTATGCCCAGGGCTTGGGATCGGATTCTGGCTGCTACTTTTGGTAAAGCTGCGCTCGATTTAGTCGCTAAAGAACAATTTAATCGCATGGTTGCTTGGCGCAATGGGAAAGTAGCAAGCATTCCTCTAGAACTGGTTATCAGCCAGAGTCCCTCTTTAGTGACTCCCCAGAGTAGTTTCGTACAAACAGCCCGTGCTTTAGGAATTTACGTTGGCGAGAGTTAGTTTTCTGTCGCTCTAAAGATTTATCAGTAAGTTCCGACTATCACTACAGCTTATTACCATACATATGTTTTACTCGTGATAAGCGTCATTATAATGAGTTGGTGAAAACCTTGATGAATATTATGTTTTAGGTAAGTATTATTCTAGATTAATTATGATTACAAAAAGAACTAGACTTAGAATTTTGGAATGGAATTTTAACATTTGAGGGGTTCGGGGAGCTATAAGTCCCGCTCCTTATCCTACGGATAGGAGTCGGGACGGGGCTTATAAATACCTGGGGAAACCCCTTCTTATCAGCCCCTCATCCATGGACTCCCCGCACTCATGATAATGGTTCGATGCCATTATCATGAGTATTTACCACAAAATTAATATGTGGTATTATCATTCTATGATACTCAATTATGCCTATCGAATTTATCCAGATGCCCGACAAAAAAAGCTACTCTTAGAGTGGTTAGAAATTTGTCGGAAATCTTATAACTATGCACTCAAAGAACTCAAGGATTATATTGGTTCTCGAAAATGCGCTGTCGATAGATGTAGCTTAGTATCAGAATACATCATACCTGCGGACTATCCTTTTCCTGGATATCATCAACAGCAAAACAATTTGCCATCAGCTAAGAAGATATATCCTGAACTGAAATCAGTTCCTTCTCAAGTATTGCAGACAAACATTAGAAGACTGCATGAGGCTTGGGACTTTTTTATCAAAAGGGGTTTTGGATTTCCTCGATACAAAAAGTATGGACAAATGAAGTCTTTGCTTTTTCCTCAGTTCAAAGAAAATCCCTGGACTGGGTCGCTCCGCGCACCTTCGGTGGGGCAAGTCAAGTTGCCTAAACTTGGATTAATTCAGATTAATCTACATAGACCAATCCCAGAAGGATTTGTGATCAAGCAAGTTAGGATACTCAAGAAAGCTAAAGGTTGGTACGCTGTCATTGCTATTGAGTCAAATATCGATATTCCCGACCCCATGCCTCACGGTCACTGTATTGGACTAGACGTAGGTTTGTTATCTTATTGTGCAACTTCAGATGGTTTTGTCGAACCTGGACGTAAGTTTTTTAAGACACTGTACAGTCGGTTGAAAGTGCTACAACACAGATTGTCTAAAAAACAAAAACGTTCTAAAAACTACGAGAAAGCCAGAAAGAAAGTGGAAGCTATGCACAATCATATTGCTTTTGTTCGCAAGAATTATCAGTTTCATCTTGCCCACAAGCTCTGTGATATGGCAGATACTATCTTTTTAGAAGATATAGACTTTCGTATCATGGCTAAAGGGTTTCTGGGCAAACATACAATCGATGCCAGTTTCGGTCAATTTCGGCAGATACTCAACTATGTAGGCCAAAGACGCAATGTGTATGTTGCCGAAGTAGATCATAGGGGAACTAGCCAGACTTGTCCTAACTGTCGTATTGAGGTCAGGAAGAAGCTAGAAGATAGAGTCCATTCTTGTCCTGAGTGCCTGTACGAAGTTGATAGAGATATAGCATCGGCACAGGAATTGTGTAACAGAGGAATAGAAATGCTTAGTACCCAAGGACTTTGGGGGAAAGAAATAGGCTGTCAAGTCGGGCTGTCGGGGGCTTTTTGCCTAGATAAGTGGCGAGGGGCAGCAAAATCTTTAGCGTGAGTTAGAGAAGCCCGCTCTCTATCCGTAGGATGAGAGTCGGGAGTAGTCACGTACAGAGGGTTTATTAAGAGGTGCACCTGTACCCCGTAGTCAATTTCAGGGTAAATAGCCATCTCCAAGGAATTACAATTATGGTTAGGTTTGCGATCGCAATGAATCTCATTCTATCTTCTGTCATCCTTCCATAGTTACGACCAAAATGTTAACTAATGAAGGATACAGCAGGAAGAGACTGATTACTAAAGTCAGGATATCGAGCATCAATTCGATGAGCTGTTTTGATCAGGGAGTTAAAAGTAAGATTGAGTAGCTTTAATTGCCTAAAAATTTGGTGAGGATCAGAAAGATGGGTTTTCGGTAAAGATTGCCCCATTGACTTGAAAACCAGACCGATGGACACATTAATTTCATCCTGTAATTTGAGACAGCGAGCAAAAAGCGGACCATAAGCTGAAATCAGAGAGCCAACTCCACCTCTTGCTTGTCCCCAACCCATATAGGACAATCCTTTATAATCATCGAGAAAACAACCTCCATAACATTCCACTACTGAGCCCCTAACTCGCTGAAGTTCTGGAGGCAAAAACGGATAAGCGACGTAGTAGCCAGTGGCACAAACAATGAGATCGAAATCCTCCCTACTCCCATCAACAAATTCAACTGACCAAGCATCTAAGCGATCCACGGCTGGCTTGGTAACAATACGACCATGTTTTATGTAGTAGGGTACTTCATTGTTTAAGGTAGGATGTTTTTCAAAAATTCGATACTGGGGTTTAGACATACCATAATGTTCATGTTTACCAAAAGTGAGGCGGATAATCCCATAAGCTATAAGACGTTGCAACCATTCTGGCATCCACCCTCGAATTAGATCGACAATAGGAATTCCTGCAAAGGTCTTAGGAATAAACCAAACTGATTCCCGCATACTTAAGACAGATTTAGCTCCTACACGAGCTGCTTCTGCTGCTATGTCACAGGCAGAGTTACCCCCACCTATAACCAGTACTTTTTTACCTCGAAGTTGTTCAGGTCTTTTGTAATCTTTAGAATGGATGATTTCTCCCTTAAATTCTCCCTCAAATTCAGGAAACCGCTTACACCAATGATGACCATTACACATCACTACACCTTTGTAGATGCGTTGTTCTTGATTAGCGAAGGTTACTTCCCAAAGGTTATCTTCTACTGGTCTGACATAATTTACTTTACGGTTAAGTTCAATAGATTCTCGCAAATTAAAATGATCCGCAAAGCCATTCAAATAATCCCGCATATTTTGTGCGCTGGGGAAATCCGGATAATCTTCTGGCATGGGGAAATTAGTAAACTGAGTAACCTTGCGTGAAGAGATAATATGAGCGGTTTGGTAAACTCCATGATACCAATTCCCCCCGATATCATCACTAGCATCAACTTGATCGTAGAGAATACCAGCTTCTTTAAGAGCCTGAGCTATACCCAATCCTACAAAACCAGCCCCAATAATTAATTGCTTCTGGGCTGTTTCTCTTGTCTTGTGATTATTACCAGAGTTACTCATTAAGATTATCTTTTAATTTGCTGTAATATCGATTGCCTATCCAGTCAAACAATCTCGGAAAATATTGCTTGAGAAAATGGATTCTATTTGCCATCTTATCGGGAAAGACATGAAGTTGATTATAGACAATGGCTTGAACTGTTTTTTTCATGACTTTAGCGGGATCAGTTACTAGATGATCGGGAAAACTTTTCTTGCCTTGAGCTAGTGTTCCATAACTTTCTGACTGAAGAATTGGTGTACGACTAAAAAAGGGATAAACGGCTGTAACTTTGACATTATAAGGTTTTACTTCATTAAACAGTCCTTCACTAAAGCCACGCAAGCCAAATTTGCTAGTAGAATAGTGAGCCATCCCCCCAGGAGCTACCCAACCTGCTAGAGAAGACATATTGACAATATGTCCTTTTTGACGAGAAATCATATCAGCGACAAAAAGGGAACTCAACCGCATTGGTGCTAATAAATTAACTTGCATCAATCTTTCCCATTTATCGGGGGGAACTTCGTCCATACGACCAAATAATCCGATACCAGCATTGTTAATCAAAATATCAATGGGGATGTCTAAGGCTTTAACTTGATGATAGAGAGTTTCGCAGCCTTTATGTTTAGAAAGATCGCTCTCAATACAAGCAATTATTTCTCCTTTGGTGATTTCACTTTTGATTTGAGAAGCGCGACTCTTTAAATTAGTTCCCTCAATATCGGTCAGAATTAGGCGACTACCAGCTTGTAATAACTGACGAGTGAGTTCTTGACCAAAGCCTCCTGCTGCTCCAGTAAGGACTACCACAGCTTGATTGAGATCAGTCATATTTCTTGAGAGACGTAAAACTTCTGCCTACAAAATGAATTTCGGGACATAGAGTTTCGATCCAAACACAAGCACCACAAGCTAAAGGCTTATCTGGTCGATAAACTACTCTACAGGGACTGGGAATCTCCACTTCAAAGCCATAAATATTTTCTTTACCTCTTTTAACACTAATTACTGGTTGTCTTTCTTCTTTGCCTTTATTTCTGTTGCGGTTTATATTGTGACGATTGATATGAATTCTAGTTAAAGATAATCGCTTTCTTCTTTTCCAAGAACTTATCGGCCCGCGAGTTCCTTGTTTGATATTTGGGAAACCTTTATACAAAGGAATAAACCAAAAATTACCTGATTTATAAGCTCCCATGACTCGTCCTTCCTTGAGTAATTGACGCAAGCGTCTGGTAGAAATCATTAAAAGGGAAGCTGCTTTGGTGGTACCTACATACATAAAAAAACTATTCCGCTCTTAGGAATAGTTTATCAGTATCTGTTCCTACAGAGATCAGTCTTTTAAATCTTAGGTGATTGAAGCATTCCCCAAAGCAAAACAAACCAGGGGATTTTAACATTAGGTATCAACCAGATATATTTTCTGAGTGCAGGAAAAGTGAAAGGAATTAGAAATCGCAGAGAACGTAATGAAACAGGACGATCGCCATTTTGATCCACAAGATTATATTGTTCAGCAAGTTCAGCTACAATCTTCACTTTACCTGTATATTTCATAATATTTGGCTCCTCAGCAAGAGCAGCAATAACTCTACCTGTTAGTAAAGGAGTTTCCCAGTTATAACCATCAACAAAGGTCTTCTGGGCATTACTTTGATCCATTTGCTCGGCAAATTTAGTAATCTGCTCTGTTCCCACAATCCCTGGCCAAATAGAGATAGAAGCAATATTATTTGGCTTCAACTCGAATGCCATATCTGCTGCTAAGCGATCGCAAGCCGATTTCCCTGCTCCATAGGCAGCACCAAAAATATAAGATAGCCCGCCCCAAGACGAGATAGTACAAATAATTCCTTTTTGGCGATCGCTCATCATACGAGCTGCCAAGACACTGGCAATATAGTGACTACGAAGACCAACATTGTTAACCTGATCCCAAAGATTGGGTTCAGATTGCCAGAAGGGCTTACCAGAGGCATCTGCAATTGCCCGTACTCCTGAGAAGACATTATTGACTAATAGGTCGAGTTGTCCTTGTTGTTCATCTTGAATCTGCTTGAAGAGTGAACTTACTTGCTCATCATCGTTATGGTCTAATTGAACAGGAATGCAAATACCACCAGCTTTTTCTACCGCTAATTGAGTTTCCTGGAGACTGCCTGAAACTTCATTTAAGCCATCAGATGGCTCAAGACTACGACCTGTAATATATACAGTTGCACCAGCCTCCCCCAAACCAATAGCAATACCTTTCCCGACACCTCTTGTCGCACCAGTGACTAATGCTACTTTACCCTTTAGGTTTGCCATATTTCCTTGCTGATATCTACCGACTACAGTTAATTTAGTAATTCTTGATAGAATGCTAACTGTTTTTGGGCTACCGCCTTATTAGTATATTTTTCCATCGCCCTAGTGTAACCTTTATTGGCTAAATCTTTTACCAGATCAGGGTTTGCCATAAGTTGACCCAAGCAATTTCCTAAAGCTTCTATATTTCCTTCGGGAAATATTAAACCCGCATCTCCTATGACATGAGGAATTTCTCCTGAATCTGAACCAACTACAGCAACACCAGAAGCCATAGCTTCAATTAAAACATGACCAAATTGTTCTTTCCAACCAACAGCGGTTAAGGTTTTAAATTTATCAGTGGTTTCTGATGGTAGCACTAAAGTATCCATCAAATTAAGATAGTTGGGGACTTGCTCGTGAGGAACACTTTCGATCAAGATTAATCTATTTTTAATTCCCAATTCTCTTGCTGTAGTTTCAATTTGTTCTTTTAATTCCCCTCTTCCCAAAAGTAGCAATTTCCAAGAAAATTCTTGAAGAGAAGCTAGGGATTTGATTAGGGTTAAAATTCCTTTTTCTTTGACAAATCGACCAACAAAACCAATAACAAATTCATCAGATTGGATTTTTAATTGGGTTGCTAATTCAGGTTGTTGTTTAGGAGTAAATAATTTTTCGTCTATGCCCAATTGGGGTAATACTATAGCTTTATTGTTATATCCATGATCTCTTAAGATATCTAGTCCATCTTGATTACCTGAAATTAAACCATGAGTATTTTGAAGATTATATTGTTCTAAGAGTGAAATGGGAAATTTATTTTTGTAGGGAAGATTCCACCAAGTAAAGAAAACATTTTTAGCTTTGAGACCCAAGAATTTATTTAAAGTAATAAGTTGGGCATATGCTAAAGATTTTGCTCCTTGTTCTACTTGAATAATATCTGGCTCGAATTCTTTTAATAGGGTAATTATTTCTGATTTAAAAGTCAGCAATCCCTGATTATTTTGACTAAAGTTATCTACAGGAACAATTTTAAAATCACCTTCATCTTTTAATTTAGATTCAATGATTTTATTTTGAACTCCTCCAGGTCGCCAAAGTTTGGGAACTACCGCAATTACTTGAGTATTATTATCCAAGCGAGATAGTTCTCGTAATTTTTGACAATTTAGATTGACAATATAAGTATGACTAGCAACTAGAATTTTCATAGTCTAATTTAGTATAAGTTTGTCCATCATCCCACAAGCCTTTACTTTGAGTAAAACAAGCATTAATAAACCCTAAAATATAGAATATAAATCGAGTTATTATTTTGATGGGAGAACCACTTTTATTGCAAGGAGGATTACCTAAAACATGACAATCAAATAGCTTTATATATAGTCTTATTTGTTGGCTTAAAGT
This sequence comes from Xenococcaceae cyanobacterium MO_167.B52, assembly GCA_030065315.1. Lineage (GTDB taxonomy): Bacteria > Cyanobacteriota > Cyanobacteriia > Cyanobacteriales > Xenococcaceae > JASJCP01. The sequence continues at coordinate 12,849 of JASJDB010000054.1, forward strand.
TAAGTTTTTTAATGCCATTAAAAAGTGATTGTGATAAAAAGTTAATTGGTATTTTAGCGATCGCGTGCTAATATCATGACAACCTCCAGTCTCTTCTCCTAAGTGGACTAAATTAGCTTCAGGGTCATACCAAATTTTATAATTAGTTTTTCTTAATCGTAGACAAAAATCCGATTCTTCCCTAACTGCACTCCCACGAAATCTCTCATCAAACCAGATATCATATTTAGTAAATATCTCTTTGCGAAAAGACATATTACAACCCCTAGCAGAAATTACCTGTTGGGGCTTAGTAGTATGAACCAAATCAATATGATACCAAGCAATACCAGGGTCTTTGGCTTCTTCAGGCAAATAATCAATAGTATAAGGAGAATTATCTTGATTAGCTTGAGCAGAATCAGCTAATTTCATCCGATCAAAAACTCTTCCTGCTACTGCTCCAATTTCTTGATTTTCTTGATAGTTTTTAGCATGGGCTTGTAAATAAGTTGGTTCTAATTTAACATCATCATCGATAAATAAAACAATATCTCCCCTAGCTCTTCTTACTGCATAGTTTCTTGCTCCTGGTAAACTAGCCCAATTAACTTTATGCCAGTTAATTTTTTGAGCATTAGCTAAATCTGCTAAAAAATTTTCGGTTTCTGGTTCATGATTTTGAGTTTGATCTATTACTAAAACTTCAAAATCTGAATATTCTTGTTTTAAAACATCTTTAATACTTTCAATTAAAATTTTTTCTCTACCATAAGTTGGTATGATTACGGAAATTTTCGGTAATTTCATAGAAATATGTATTAGATAAGAACATTTTAAATTAACCTAATCTAAAATTATGCTATTCTTCTGATAACTTTCCTGCTTCTACGACTTTTAGCAGGAATATCCCCCTCTAAATTTTTGTTTGCTTCTTCTTGCTCTATTTTAGGTAACTTCAGCAATACTCCTGTAAAAAACCAGTAATATACAGCCACAGGATCTGTATCTAAAGGATACCAATAGGGGAAAAAAGAGATAATAAAAATAAAGACCCAAAAACCAGAACCAAAACTACGAATACTTGGTGTTTTAACCGACCGATAACTTTTAAAAGTAACTATTACTATATTGGTCGTAAAAATCATAAAGGCAATTAACCCAGGATAACCTGTTTCATACAGAAGTTTAGGGTGATAGGTTTCTACCAAAGCCGTATCTCCAAAAACTCTAGTAGAGTTAGTCGCTTTGCCCAAACCCCTACCCAGGATACCTTTTTGATTGTTTACAGCAAACTTCATTTGTTTAATAATAAATTCATGGGGTGGGGCAGTATTCCAACGATCAACAAAACTGTCAACTCTTTCTTGCACTATAGCTGGATTAATAAAGGCTACTGTAGTTAAAATTAGACCTAATAATGTAGCAATTGGGATGAATCGTTTCAGGTTAGCAATTTGTCCTGTCAAAATTAGGGAAATAAATACACACACAGGAACTAAAGCTAAAGCAATTCTTTGACCGCAAATTACGGCATTAATAAAAACTAGTGCCAATCCCCCCAATCCAGCAGTGCGCCAGAATAAGGAACGATCAGAAAAAGCAACGCTAAAAGTAATAAAGCTGTTAGCGATTAAAAACCATGCCCAGTGCCAAGGAGAAACAAAAGTACCTGGAAGACGGATTTGAGCTTGAGATGGACTATAAAGTAAAGATCCACCAACCAAACATTTAGCTTCTGTAGTAGCTCTAAATAATTCTCCTGCTACTGCAGCACGAGTACCATCACAAATTCCGACTTTCAACATAAGAAATTGGATAATACCCAAGCTACAACACACTATAGCTAGAACTACTAATAGTCTTCCTAAAAAAACTAACTGTTTTTTGTCCTCAATAAGATAATAAGCACAAAAAATTAAAGGAATATAACCTATAAACACTTTCATTCCCAGAATTCCCTGTAAAAGAGGAATTCCTTTTTTACAAGGAGTAAGAATTACAATACCCGTCTCTGGATTGAGAATCAAAGAGCCATCTGGAGCGCGGAGATATACGTCATAGTCACTGAGGCTATCACAATGGGGCAGAGCTACCTGTTGTAGTCCATTGACAAAAAAGAGAGTCATCAATGTTGCCGCTACCAGCAGGAAAAAAGTTAGCTTTAGGTTGGAATTGACAATTATCCGTTTTCTCTGACGACGACATTCTTGAATTAGAGCAACTAGAGCAGGAAGATAAAATGCGTCTTTAGCAAGTTGAAATAGCGCATTCCCCCCGCCAATCCAGTAGGTAATAGTTCCAGCAAAACACATATAAATCAGAAAAACCCAAAGAGCAGGGCGGGGATAGAAATAGGAAAAAACCAAACAAGGAAGTCCTACTGCTACTGCTAGTGCTAATTTAAGATTATTAGAGAGAAGTCCTAAAGGAATTGCGATCGCGATTCCCACAATTGAGCATATAATAATTAGGCTGATGAGTTTGTTGCGAGCTTCCTTAGCTTTGCGTTTTTGAAGCAACCGCTCTTTAATATTGCTAATAGGTTTACTTGGCTGGGACTTTTGTTTTCTGCCCCGTTTGGCTCTAGCCATAAGTTGATTTAAGAATTCCTTCAGTTAATAATAAAATACAACAGAACTTAAATTTAGTTAGGAATAATAGGGAAGCGAGCAAAAAGTGATCAGTGATCGTAGTTGTTACTGCATCTATCTGATAGTCTCCGCTACTAGGATAAGAATATTATATTTCTCCTCTTCAAGCTGCCGAATAAATCGTAGTATAAAAAGTAAGTCATACGTAGTTTAATCATGAAACCTCAGTTCATCAGTGCAATAATCTTGGGAAGTCTATTTTTCCAGCCTTTTGCAACTTTGGCATTACCAGAAACAGAAGTTATCAAAAAACTAGAGAATGTACCAACTTTTACCATTGTCGATCAAGAGGGAAACCCTGTACCGATCAAACTTAGCTCCCAAAACAATAGAGCCAACAGTACCCCGTCCCTAGCTTTAGTTTTTATCAATCCCCAAGATGCCATTGATACTCTTCAAAGTCTTACTCAGAAGCAACCGAAAGTGACATACTCCCAACGCTGAATCAAAGATTACAGCGTGGGCTTCTCAACTCACATTGATAACTTGGTGTTTCATTGGGAATCTTATGATTCTTCCTCCGCACCCAGCTTCACCGTCAGACCTTCGACGGCTGCAATACCTCTATTTACTATGATTTTCCCGCTAGCCACATCGCGAGGCATGACGACATGACATTCTGGACAGTTGTGTATCCTGACACTCAAGTCTTTAGGTACGTCAGCCCCACATTCGGGGCAAAGTTGACTGCTACCTTTGGCATCAACTGTTTGATAATAAGTCCCAGTTTTGCGACAAACCCAATCCAAGATACTGAGAAATTGACCAGGCGCACAATCCAAAACGTGCTTGGCAAGCATCCCTCTACTCAAACCCAAGATGTTCAAGTCTTCAGCAAATATCATTCCTGCCTGACGGCACAAATGATGACTGGTTTTGTAGTGAAAATCTTTTCGCTGATTACCAATCTTTTCGTGCAGCAAAGATATTTTGAGAGCCAACGCTTGATAAGATTTGCTTCCTCTTTCTTTCTTACTCAATCTTCGTTGCAGCCATTTAAGCTTGCTTTGAGATTGAATGTAGAACCGAGGATTGTCAATCAATTCACCGCCAGATGTAGCGACAAAACTGGAAATACCCCAATCAATGCCCAATGGTTCACCATGAGGCATTGGTTCGGGCATAGAAATGTCAGACTGCAAAATCAGTTGAGCATACCATCCCGAAGCCTTGAACAAAACTCTAACCTGTTTGACAGCAAAACCTTCTGGAATGGCGCGATGCAAAACAATGGGCGCGACTCCAATCTTAGGCAGTTTTATTTGCCAACCAGTAACAGGGTTAGATTTGAACTGAGGGAATACAAACGAACGATAGCGTCCAACTTTTTTGAAACGTGGAAACCCAAACTGCCTTTCTTGTCTCATCTTGAATGCTCGGTCAAGTCTCTTGAGAGCATCTTGAAGGACTTGAGAATGAACAGCCCTAAACTCAGGAATGTTTTTCTTGGCTTGGGTCAGTGCGTTCTGTTGTTTGTAGTAATCGGGATATGG
>JASJDB010000055.1 GCA_030065315.1 Xenococcaceae cyanobacterium MO_167.B52
GATTATTTGAACTTCCCCGCTTACTGTATGACCGCCTTGCCCTGAAAAGCTAGCAGTTTCGATTAATTCTCCTCCCGCCAAAATATCTTCGGCTTTTACTAACATGGGACTCATAGCCAAGGTTAAGGCTGACAATAGCCAAATCACTCGTTTCATTACGTCACTCTCTCACTTACTTAATTTTGCTTCAATTTATTTTCGCTCTAGTATCTTAATCAACCCTGAGAAAATCCTAAGAAAATAACTAACCCCGTTAAAACAATTAGGAACTCTATCAACTGATATAACTCAAAATGTTGAAAATATTTTTTATTAATTAAAAATGAAAAAATTCTTGATGTTCTCCAGGAATTTCTTTTAATTCTTGTGTAGTACCTTGTAAAAATAGATTTCCTGCTTCTAATAAGATAATCCAATCAGATTTGACAATTACGGGGGGGCGATGGGAAATCATAATTGTGGTTTTGCCTTGGCGGTGGTCTAAAATTTGCTCTAAGACTTTAGCTTCTGTCATCGGGTCTAAGGCAGCAGTAGATTCATCTAGGACTAAAATAGGTGGATCAGTCAAAATAGCCCTAGCTAAAGCCAATCTCTGTCTTTGTCCCCCAGAAATATTTGCCCCAAATTCCCCTAAAATAGTGTCGTATTTATTAGGCATTTCGCTAATAAAATCATCAGCTTCAGCCAAGCGACAAGCCTGTACTATGTTTTCAAAACTGGCAGAAGGAACACTCCAACGGAAATTTTCAACAATGGTGCGACTCCAGAAATAAGCGTCTTGGGGTACCAACACTACCTGGGTTCGCAGACATTCTAAATCTAGGTCTTGTTGATTGTAATTGCCATAACGGATATTACCAGACTGGGGAAGATACAATCCTGCTATTAATTTAACCAAACTACTTTTACCACAACCCGACCGCCCGATAATAGAAGTAACTTTACCACCAGGAATAGTGAGACAAAAATCATTGAATAGGTTTTCATTACCTGGATGATAGAAATTGAGCTTAGTACATACAATATCCCCTGCTCCTGAAAGTTCTGTCCAATGCTTGGGATGATTAGCTGTGGTTTCGGGAGTAGTGTTAATTACCTCTGTTAGACGTTCGGTGGCAGTTCTGACTCTGGTAAATTCTTCCACCCAACTCACTACATAGGCAATTAATAAAATCAAATTGCGATTTAAGCTATGAAATGCTACCAATTGTCCCACACTGAGTTGGGATTCAATGACTAAAGTACCACCATACCAAAGCACGGCAATAGTACCCAAATTGGAGAAGAGACGGGATGACACTAGATTAATAATGCCAATTTGAACAGTACGAAAACTGAGACTAGAAAAGCGAACAAAACGATGTTGCACTTCTGACCAAGCTTGAGGTGCAGCGTTAATGGCTTTGAGAGTTAATGCACCTTTGAAAGATTCTAGTAATAGTCCTTGATTTTCGGCATCAGTAACAATCACAGAGCGAGTTTTTTGCTTGAGGATTGGCAGAAATAGAATTGTGGAGATGGACATACATAGCAAAATTGCCAGCACCACAAAAGTTAGTTTGCTACTATAAAACAGCATTAATCCCAGAGAAACTACTCCTGTAAAAAACATCACAGGTAGCTGTAGTAATACTTGAGAAAGAAGCTGATTAACTTCGCGAATATCCCGCAGACGACTTATTACTTCATTACTGCGATGGGTCTCGTAATAAGCCAGAGGTAAACGGAGAACTTGACGACCAAATTCTAATGCCAATCCTAATTCCAAACGTTGACCAAAATGAGCAATCAGATTTGCTTGGACTAATTCTAAGGCACTAGCAATCAAATTCATTATTGCCATTGCCAGAGCAACTCTAAGCAAAAGTTGACTATCTCCTCGCACCAGCACATCATCAGTTAGAATTTGAATCAGTATCGGTGTAGTCAGCAATAACAATCCGACTACTAAATTCAGCAACAAAGCTTCTAGCAAAATAAAGCTATAAGGACGCAATCGCTTCAGAAAATGCCAAAAACCAGGAATATCATCCTCTTCCTGTCCAAAAAAGTTTTCTTGTGGCTCTAATAACAACATTACGCCATTACTCCACCCCTCTGTTAATTGAGTTCGAGTTAAATAACGAATACCCACAGCAGGATCTGCTACCACATATTTTTTGCCTTTTTGTCCGTGAAAAACTACCCAGTGATTACCTTTCCAATGAATAATAGCTGGTAAGGGAGCTTGATCTATTTGCTCTAGGAGTTCAGAAGTAGCACGAACGGCGTAGGCATTGAACCCCAGTGCTTCTGCACCTTTACGCAATCCCAACATGGTAGTTCCCATTTGCCCAGTTCCCACCACTTGGCGCATATGGTTAAGAGTAAAATTACGTCCATATTGTTTCGCAATAGTAGCAAGACAAGCAGCACCACAATCTTCTTCATTATGTTGGCGGATGCTTTGATAAGGCATAGACAGAATAAATGGGATATCAAATGTTGCTAACAAGACTTTTCCATTGTTCCCAAATATTGTCAAACCATTATTATTAGAGGCTAAATTAACAATTTAAACTGGCGAATTAAGACTGTAAATAAATTTTTACGAAACATCTTGATTTGTCTGGGGATTTTGGGAATTATACAAGCGAAGCTTGCTTGAATAATTAGTCATGCAAAATTAATACTTAGTTGAGATATTTAGTCGTTAGTAGGTCTTACAAAATCAGGACTATGAATAGCACTAACCATTTAGCTTATTAGGACAAGTTATTAACTTCTCTGTGACCTCTCTGCGCTCTCTGCGCTCTCTGCGGTTAAAAATAATAGTTAACTATCGTGTCCTAACTTAAGGTTGTAAGGCTATAAGTAATTTTATCTAGATAGTTAAGACGCAACTTGGGGCTTACTAATAATGAATTTTAAGTACTACATATATAATAAAATAAGATGTCTAATAGCTCAAAAACTAAGAGAAGATTCAATTCAGTTCATCACAATTTTTGTGGGATTTTGTTGGTTTTAGGTACAATCTCCTGGGTGACACCAGTATTGGCACAATCAACATTGGTAGCAACAGAAACAAGCTCCATTTCGTCTAGTTCCACTTCTGATTCCAGTCTTCTCAGACAAGGAAAAGCAGCTTATGAGGCAGGAAACTATACCGAAGCAACAAAGGCTTGGCAAAAAGCCTATCGGCAATATCAGGCTCAAGGAAATCTGATTAATCAAGCTCTTAGTCTAAGTTATCTCTCTTTAAGCAGTCAGAAACAGGGCAATTGGCAAGCAGCAACAGAATATATCGCTCAAAGTCTGGATATTTTAGAATCTGACCCCAAATTAAAAGCTAACAATTTGCTAATATACGCTCAAGCCATTAATACTCAGGGGAAATTACAGTTAGCCACAGGCAAAATAGAAGCAGCTATTGCAAGTTGGAAACAAGCTGCGGAAGTTTATCAAAAAGCTGGAGATGATATTGGGACTTTGGGCAGTCAGATTAACCAAGCTCAAGCTTTACAAAGTCTGGGATTATACCGACGCTCTCAGAAATTATTAATCGAAATTGCCTCCCAACTCCAAGAAAAACCCGATTCAAGGCTAAAAATATCGGGATTGAGAACCTTGGGTATTGCATTACAAGTTAGTGGCAATCTCAATGATGCTCAAGAAATACTCCAAGAGAGTCTGGCTATTTCTGAGAAACTCAATTTACCAGAAGAAAGCAGTGCAACTTTATTGAGCCTAGGGGATACAGCAAGAACTTTAGGCGATCGCAATAAAGGAGCCAATTCTAATAATACACCAGCCTATGCTTTTTATGAACAAGCAGCAGCAATTACTTCACAACCTTTACTAAAAGTAGAAGCTCAATTAAATCAACTTAGTACTTTGATTGCTTTTGAGCAGTGGCAGGCAGCCAAAAACTTAGTTCCTGAAATTCAGACTAACCTTAGTCAATTATCCAATGGGGCAAATCGACGTTTAATTTATGCTCAAATTAATTTGGCTAACAGTTTAATTGATTTAGCAGCTCAAGATTCTCTTAATCCAACTTATCTCAATCAATCTCAAAATCTATTAACCAAAGCGATTGAACAAGCTAGACAACTTCAAGATATTAAAGCCGAGTCTTATGGTTTAGGAATACTAGGTCATCTGTCTGAACAACAGCAACAATGGGCATTGGGGCAAAAATATACTGAGCAAGCTATCGACTTAGCTCAAAGAATCAACGAACCTGAACTGATTTACCAATGGCAATGGCAATTAGCCAGATTACAAGTAGCTCAAAATAGGTATGATAGTGCGATTGCGTCCTATTCTGAAGCAGTTAATGCCCTAGAGTCCCTTCGTAGTGATTTGGTGCTGACCAATCTGGATGTACAGTATTCCTTTCGGGATAGTGTTGAACCAGTCTATCGAGAGCTAGTCAGATTACTATTACAACCCCAAAATAATCAACCAATTAGTCAGGCTAATTTAATCCGAGCTAGGGATACGATTGAATCCTTGCAATTAGCGGAATTAAATGATTTTTTTCGGGAAGCCTGCCTGGATGCTACCCCCACTTCCATCGAAAATATTGATCCTGAAGCTGCGGTAATTTATCCAATTATTTTACGCGATCGCTTAGAAGTAATAGTTAGTTTACCAGGAACCCCCCTACGTCACTACTCTACTCCAATTTCCCAAGCTAAATTGGAAGCAGAAATTAAGGAACTACGACAAACAGTAGTGATTAGAAGTCAACGCACATTTCGTAAACCTGCCCAAAATTTATATGACTGGTTAATTCGTCCGACTTTGCCCGATTTAGTTGCCAGTGAAATAAAAACTTTAGTCTTTGTCCCTGATGGCAGTTTTCGTAGTATTCCTCTGGGGGTTTTACATGACAAAGAAAATTACTTAGCTGAAAAGTATAATATTGCTCTTACCCCAGGATTACAGCTATTAGCACCCCGTCCTTTAGAGGAATCAGAACTAAAAACTTTAGCAGCAGGTTTGACAGAAGAGAGACAAGGTTTTGCACCTCTTGATTATGTTCAAGTTGAATTAGAAGATATTGAACAACAATTGGATAGTACTGTCTTGATTGATCAAGAATTTACTAAAGAGAGTTTACGAAATACTATGGCATCTGAGAACTATCCCATAGTCCACATTGCAACCCACGGTCAATTTAGCTCCATTTTAGAAGAAACTTTTTTGTTGACTTGGGACAGCCGTATTCAGATTAATCAACTCAATTCCATTCTCCAAAATCCCAATCTTCCAGAACAACAAGTGATTGAACTTTTAGTACTCAGTGCTTGTGAAACTGCGGTGGGAGATGACCGAGCAGCCTTGGGTTTGGCTGGTATGGCAGTTAGGGCTGGAGCTAGAAGTACTCTGGCTACTTTATGGTCAGTTAATGATCAAGCCACGGCTTTAGCAATTAAGCATTTCTATGAGCAATTAACTGAACCTACAGTTTCAATGACGAAGACTGAGGCTCTAAGAGAGGCTCAATTGACATTGATTAATTCAAGTAGATTTAATCATCCTTACTACTGGTCTTCCTTTATCTTAATCGGTAATTGGTTATAATACTAAGTCCTACAAAGACGGAGTATCCAGAGAGCCAATAGCGATGAAATTACAGCGAGATCTTCTCAGACAAGTTATTAACCTCGTTGCTATTGTGGCAGCTTTTGGCACTAATGTTGCAGCGAATATAGCCCCCATTAAAGGACTCAATATTGGAGAAATTTCTAATACTCTCTTTAAAGATGTGCTAATTACCCCTGCCAGCTATGCTTTTGCGATCTGGGGGGTAATTTATTTAGGTTTATTTAGTTTTGCGATTTATCAAGTATTACCTGCTCAAAGACAAAATCCTCATCTGCGTAAAGTTGGTTATTTTTTGGTAGGAAGTAGTGTAGCTCAGATTATCTGGGTATTTTGTTTCCTCTCTCGATGGTTTTTACTTTCCTTAATAGCAATGATAGGGATCTTGATACCGCTAATTATCATCACTCATAAACTGGGAATTGGGAAAAAGAAAATTTCTCGACTAGACAAATGGTTGATTCAAATACCTATAAGTATCTATCTAGGTTGGATTAGCGTTGCCACAATCGTCAATACAGCAATTGTCTTATATGATCTAGGCTGGAATGGATGGGGAATTAGTCCCCAAATTTGGACTGCGGGTATGCTAATTGTAGCTGGAGCGATCGCTGCTATTATGGGTATAATTAGAGCTGATACTGCCTTTATTCTAGTATACCTCTGGGCATTAATTGCGATCGCATTACGTCATTTGGAGCAACCAATTATTTCGGGAACAGCGGGAGGAGTAGCGGGACTTATTCTCTTACTACTCCTGTATCGAACCTTATCTCGCAGCTAAATACTGATACATTTGCCAACGAGCATCTATATCTTCTTGGAACTCGGTCAGAAGTTCTTTAGCATGGTCGGGATCGGATTTGGTCAACATTTTGAATCGATTTTCAGCATAAACAGATTTGTCTACTTTTTCTTTGGGTTGTTTACTGTCAAGTTTAAGAGGATTTTTACCCGCTTCTTTGAGGTCGGGATTATAGCGATATAGTAACCAACGACCACTATCTACTAAGGATTTTTGATGGGTCATAGCAGTGGTCATGTTAATGCCATGAGCAATACAGTGGCTATAGGCAATGATCAGAGATGGTCCTTCGTAGGCTTCTGCTTCAAGGAAGGTCTTGAGGGTTTGTTCGGGTTTAGCACCCATTGCTACACTGGCAACATATACATTACCGTAGGTCATGGCAATTAAACCCAGGTCTTTTTTGGCTGCGGGTTTACCACTGGCAGCGAATTTAGCTACTGCACCTCTGGGAGTGGCTTTGGAGGATTGACCACCAGTATTGGAGTAAACTTCGGTATCCATCACGAGAATGTTGACGTTACGTCCACTGGCAATGACGTGATCTAAACCACCGTAACCTATATCGTAAGCCCAACCATCACCACCGATAATCCAAACGCTTTTCTTGACCAGATAGTCGGCAAGGGTAAGGAGTTGTTCTGAGTTAGTGGTTGGTAGTTGTTGGAGTTTATTTTTTAATTGAGCGACATTTTCGCGCTGTTGATAGATATCCGCTTCGGTTTTTTGAGGATTATTCAGCAGACTGGTAACTAGATTATCTCCCAGATCTCCCGCTAATTTTTGTAAGAGTTCTGTGGCAAAGTGGGCGTGTTTATCGATGGAGACGCGGAAGCCCAAACCGAATTCCGCATTGTCCTCAAAGAGGCTGTTAGCCCAAGCTGGTCCCTGTCCTTGAGCATTTTTCGTCCAGGGAGTAGTGGGTAAGTTACCACCGTAGATCGAGGAACAACCAGTAGCATTTGCCACTACCATGCGATCGCCAAATAGCTGAGTCACCATTTTCAGGTAAGGGGTTTCCCCACAGCCAGAACAAGCACCAGAGAACTCAAATAGGGGTTCTTCCTGTTGTTGTTGGCGAATTTGGTTCAGTTTAAGGTTACGGCGATCAGGTAGGGGTAAATCGAGAAAGAAGTCCCAATTGGCTCGTTCTTGTTCTCTTAAAGGTAGTTGGGGTTGGAGATTAATTGCCTTGCGGGTGGGATACGCTTTATCTTGAGCAGGACATACATCGATACAGACAGCACATCCAGTACAGTCTTCTGGGGCTACCTGGAGACTGAAGCTTTGTCCTTTGAAATCTTTATCCCGTGCTGCGATCGCTTTAAAGGTAGCTGGTGCTGATTTTAGTAGTTCTGGTTCATAGGTTTTACTACGAATAGCACTGTGAGGACAAACGGTGACGCATTTATTGCATTGAACACAAGTATTAGTCTCCCAGACAGGAATAAACTCTGCTACGTTGCGTTTTTCCCATTTGGTTGTACCAGTGGGATAAGTTCCATCACAGGGTAAAGCACTTACAGGAAGTTCATCACCATGATGTGCCAGCATTTTCCCCGTAACTTCTTGGATAAATTTGGGTGCAGTGTCGAGAGTTGAGGGGGATTTTGGAGTAGTTTCAGATGTGGGTAACACTGGCTCAAAGTCAATATTAACCTGGTAGAGATGTTCTAAAGTTGCATCTACGGCTTGGAGATTCTTCTGAACGATCGCTTCTCCTTTCTTCCCGTAGGTTTTCTTAATCGCCTGTTTAATTTTCGCGATCGCTTCTGCTTGGGGTAAAACTTCTGCTAGAGCAAAGAAGCAGGTTTGTAAGACAGTATTGATCCTGCCCCCCATACCGCTATTACGAGCTACGCGATTGGCATTGATGACATAGAATTTAATTCCCTTACGAACAATTTGTTCTTGTATTTGTATCGGGAGATAGTGCCAAACTTCATCGGCTTCGTAGGGGCTATTGAGTAAGAAAGTCGCTCCGACCGCAGCATTTTCTAAGATGTCTAGCTTCTCTAAAAACGTCCATTGGTGACAGCCGACAAAGTTAGCTTGGTCGATGAGATAGGGAGATTTAATTGGTTCTTTACCAAAGCGTAAGTGAGAAACTGTTACCGCCCCAGATTTCTTGGAATCATAGACAAAGTAACCCTGGGCGTAATTATCGGTTTCTGTACCAATAATTTTGATCGTGTTTTTGTTAGCACCTACAGTACCATCAGAACCCAAGCCGTAGAACATAGCCCGAAATACGCTATCGGGTTCGATGGACAGGTTGCGCTCAAAGGTAAGGGAAGTATGGCTCAGATCGTCGTTAATGCCTACAGTGAAGTGATTTTGAGGCTTTTCGCGATCGAGATTATCAAAAATTCCTTTGATCATTGCGGGATTAAATTCTTTGGAAGATAATCCATAACGTCCCCCTACAACCTTCGGTAAGGGCTGTTCGCGAACAGCCCTTACATTTTGCCAACATTCAGCTAATGCCGTAACAACGTCCAAATAAAGGGGTTCTCCGAGACTACCTGGTTCTTTGGTGCGATCCAAGACAGCGATGCGCTTAACGGTTTTGGGTAATGCAGCAACTAATCTTGAAGCATCGAAAGGACGATAGAGGCGTACTTTAAGAACCCCTACTTTAGTTGTTGTTGTTTCGTTGAGGAAATCAACAGTTTCTTGCACCGCATCGCCACCCGAACCCATAATGACAATTACTTTGTCTGCATCTTCTGCACCGTGATATTCGTATAGTTTGTAGTAGCGTCCTGTACGTTCTCCCAGTTGATCCATTGCCTGTTGAACAATTTCGGGAGATTTAGCGTAAAAGGGATTAACGCTTTCACGGGCTTGAAAGTAAACGTCGGGGTTTTGGGCAGTGCCTCTAACTACAGGATGGTCTGGAGTTAGAGCGCGATCTCGGTGGGCAAAGACTAGATTATCATCGATTAAAGCTCGTAAATCCGACTCTTCGAGCAACTCGATTTTTTGAATTTCGTGAGAGGTACGAAAACCGTCAAAGAAGTGAATAAAGGGTACTCGTGTCTCTAAGGTTGCAGCATGGGAAATCAAAGCAAAATCGTGAGCTTCCTGCACAGAAGCCGAACACAGCAGAGCAAAGCCTGTAGAGCGTGCAGTCATCACATCACTGTGATCGCCAAAAATAGACAGTGCTTGAGCAGCTAAAGAACGAGCAGCCACATGAATTACCGCACTGGTTAACTCCCCTGCTATTTTGTAGAGATTGGGAAGCATTAATAACAATCCCTGAGAAGCGGTAAAGGTAGTAGTTAAAGAGCCTGTCTGTAATGCTCCGTGAATTGCCCCTGCTGCTCCTCCTTCAGACTGCATTTCCACCACACTAGGTACTGTTCCCCAGAGATTAGGGCGGTCTTGTGCCGACCAAGCATCAGCCCATTCACCCATAGGCGAAGAGGGAGTGATCGGGTAAATGGCAATTACTTCATTTAGTTTATAGGCGACGCGGGCAACAGCCTCATTGCCGTCGATGGTAGCGAAATTTTTGGTATTCATTGATTTGATTTTCTCCAATTATTTGCCCTACCTTCTATCGACGATAGTTAGCTGTTAGCTAGGGCACTTTAAGTAATGACAATGGACAATTGTTCTTGACGTTCTTTGTCTTTTAACAAGTAGCAACTTAATTGATTTGTTTTGTTTATACCACAAGCCCTATTTGAATTTTCACTGCCGAATCGAATATAGATTAATTCATATTTATTGCAAACATACTCAAGTATCTTCAGATTATGTTTACCAAGGATTACAAATTTTTATAGTGGTAGTGCTACTATTATTTTTGACATAGCTACAAGTATTTTTATACGGAGGTATTAGCCTTTGTGTACTCGCTGTGATAGTAATTAGCAATTCTTATGTGCAGTCCTATTAGAGAAAATTGCTGGTAGGACGAGATCGGCATATCATCATTCTGGTATAAAATAATTCCCCAACTCTTATTCTCGTGAACTATTGTATTGGTTGTTCACACCTAAATTGTAAATTTACAGTAAATTAACAGTTGTTGGTTCTGACAAAAATAGAGGCAAGTAACTAGATGCTGGAGCTATATCAATTTGAATTATCTCAATATTCCGAAAAAGTACGTCTAATCCTCGATTATAAAGGACTCGAATATCGCAAAATTGAAGTTACTCCAGGAGTAGGACAAGTGGAACTCCTGCAAAAGTCTGGTAGCAGACAAGTACCTGTTCTCAAAGATGGTAGTACTTATATCGCCGATTCTACAGAAATTGCTTTTTATCTAGACCGTAAATATCCCGAAAAGCCCATACTACCAGAAGACCCCATTGCCAGAGGACAATGCTTATTGATGGAAGAATGGGCTGATGAATCGATTGGAATTAAAGGGCGTAAAGCTTTTATCGGTGCATTGAATCAAAATCAAACTTTCCGTACTTCGGTTCTACCTAAGGAAACTCCTGGTTTGGTGAAAAATTTAGTAGGAGCAATTCCTGGAGAATTTTTAGACGTATTAGGAATGGGCGTGGGTTTTGGCGGTGATGCAGTCAAGGATGCTAAAAAAGGACTTAAACAAGATTTAGAAGCTTTAAGCCTAATTCTAGAAAACCAACCCTATCTAATCGGAGATACTCCTACTCTGGCAGATTTAGCTGTAGCAGGATTAAGTATTTTAATCAAATTTCCTGAAGGGTCATATCTGGATATTCCCGAACAACTCAAGGGGAAAGGAATTCCTGGGTTAGCTGATAATCCTGGATTTGCCCCATTTTTCACTTGGCGAGACCAGTTGTATGCAGATTTCCGAACAGGCTCTAGTAGTCCCAGTAGTAACAGTTCTACACCAACCACAATCAATATAGAATAGATTTTTACTGCTTATTAATTGCTGTTTGCTGATAAATTCAATCTCAGCAATCGGCATTAATTATTTCTTTTTTCCCGATGAAAGTTAACATAACTCCTGATTTAAGCGATCGCAATATTGACCATCAAGCCAGAAATAGCCAACGCCAACTAACTTTAGCAATATCTGCACTAAAAACCGAACAAGAAAGAGATTTAACCATCAATCTTTGTTTAGTAATTGATATTAGTGGATCAATGGCGGGCAAACCATTGGATCTGGTAAAACAAGCAGCTATTGCTATTATTAGAGAATTGCACCCAGGAGATCATATATCTCTTGTCGTATTCAATGAACAAGCAACCACCATCATCCAGAATCAATTAATCAAAAATATTAGTGAACTTGAGGAAAAAATTCTCGCTTTAGTCGCAGATGGGGGAACTGCTCTTGATCAAGCCATGAAATTGGGTATCAAAGAAGTAGCAAGAGGCAGACGCAACACTGTATCTCAGATTTTTTTACTGACCGATGGAGAAAACGAAGACGGAAGTAATGAACGCTGTTTAAAATTAGCCCAATTAGCTTCAGAATATAGTATTACTATTAATACCCTAGGTTTTGGTCAAAATTGGAATCAAGATGTCTTAGAAACTATAGCTGACTCTGCCAATGGGAGCTTAATTTATATTGAAAAGCCAGAAACCGTAACCGAAAAGTTTCAAATGCTTCTGGCTAGATTACAGTCGGTTGGTCTAACTAATTGTCGGATCACTATAGAATTAAAACCAGGAGTAAGACTGGCAGAATTTAAACCAATTGCCCAAGTATCTCCCGAAACTGTTGAATTACCCGTAACTCTGGCAGGAAACATTGTAGAGTTACGCTTAGGAGATCTGATGATTCAGAGGGAGAAAGTTATCCTAGTCAACCTCTACATTAATCAACTACCCATTGGTGAACATCCTATTGCCATTATCAAAATCGCCTACGATGACCCCGCATTGGGGAGAAATAATTTAGAGCATCTGCCAATTCCTATTTATGTAGCTTCCCAATCTAATTACGAACCTCAAATTAATCAACAAGTTCAAAACTTCATTTTAACTTTAGCTAAATATCGCCAAACCAAAATTGCTGAAACTAAACTCTTAAAAGGCGATCTCAAAAGTGCAGTAACCATGCTACAAAATGCAGCTAATATTGCTTTGCAATTGGGTCATATATCAGGGGCAAAAGTTTTACAAAATAGTGCAGATAAATTACAACAAAGCATCGAACTTTCCCCCCAAGAAAAGAAAAAAACTCGTTTAGCTTCTAAAACAACATTGCAAGATTAACACTAATCAATTAATATGTGTTCTGTCTATTAAGACTAATGCGAAAAATCTATCAATAAAAATATTGACCTATTTATCAGGCAGAATGGAAAACCCTTTGAAGAAAATAAAAGAGTTCAACCGTAATGAAAATTTTCTCAAGTTAGTATATTTTATAGAAAATGGAGTTGCTAAAGTACTATCTTTAGCACTGCTTGCAATTATCCTAATAGCTTTAGGAGATTTAGTTTTTTTTATATCTCACGATGTTTTAAGTCAAGAACCAGTAGGTTTGTTTAATAAAACAATAATTGAGCTTTTTGGGTTATTTCTCAATATTTTAATCGCTTTAGAGTTACTGGAAAATATTACTGCTTATCTCAAAAAACAGGTAGTTCAAGTAGAATTAGTCTTAATAACTGCCTTGATTGCCGTAGCTAGAAAAATCATTATTTTTGACATAGATAAAAAATCTAGTAGTGATTTAATGGCTTTAGGGGTCGCCATTCTTTGTCTATCTGTTGGTTATGCTGTGGTTAGATTAAATAGGCAAAAAAAGAATTAAATTAATTCCCAATGCCTGATATTTGCAACTGCCAAACTCGATATTATTCAATGATTTTGATCATAATTTTTCTACTAACTTTAACTAGAGGTTCTCGCCACCAAAGAATAGTTAGCCCAATACTTACCAATAAACATCCCATAATTGTGCCTGCAATGATTAATTTAGGTTTTGGCGCGCTAGGTTCATCAGGAAGACTGGGGTGTTCGATAACTTGGATCATTGGGAAAGAGGCAAAAGGATCTCCTTTACTAAGATCGATTTTAGTCAAGGTAGAGGCAAAAACGGCTTGGGCAATCTGTACATCTCGGTCTAAAGTATCCAGTACTGCTTCTTTTTGAGTCAAAATAGTTAATTCGTTTTTTAAACGATTAATTTGATCTTTGAGGTTTTCTATTTTGCCTGATAAACCTTGTTGTTCTGCTTTTAAATCGATGATTTGCACAAAAAGATTAGCTCTTTTTTCCCCTGAACCATTGCTATTGTCGAGAATTAATAATTCTAAGGTTAATTTTTCTACAGGTTTACCTAATAATAGTTGTCCTCTAGTGAGTAGTGCATTGAGACTAGATTCGGTTTCATTGCGTGCTTTAACCACATCGGGGTAATTCTCTCCCCTATTACCTCGTAGCTCAATCAACTTCGTATTACCATTAGTATAGTTAGCCAGAATTTTTTGAAATTCTTGATCTGTTTCTAAAACTAAAGCATCTGCTGCTTGTTGTGGTTGTATGCCTACAGTGCCAATTTGTTGATTTAAGCGATCGCTGATTTTACGATATTCCGCAGCAGTTTGGATATATTGAATTTGTAATGAGCCTAAATTATTAATTAAATTTTTAACTTGATTGGAAGAGTTTAAGCCTGATTCTGTTTTATAAGCTGAAATGCGCTGTTGAGCTTTAGTTAATTTGGCTTCTGCATCAGAGAGAGCTTTTTGTACTGCTTTATCCCGTTCGGTTTGTTCTTCTGTGCGCAGCATTTCTAAACGATTGTATAGAGCCTGATATATAGCTTGGGCTTTTTGTTGTGCTACTTCTGGGTCTTGAGCTTTAACTTTAAACTCTAGTAAAGTTGTGTTGTTAATTAAATTGACAATAGGCTTGCCGAATTTGGCTTTAGGTATATCTAGAATTGATGCAGCAGCATCAAGTATGGTACTGCTAGTTGCCATTAACTTGTAATTTTCCCTCGGATCGGAGTGAGAGCCAAAAGCCGTACCACTAGAAGTATTGGCTTGTCCGATACTAGGGAGATTCACACTTACACCAGGACTAGAACCAGCTACATGAACAATTAATTCACTGGTATAAGTAGAGGGAGTTTTTTTGAGATAGTAAAGAGTAAATCCAAATAATCCAGCATTACATAATGTACCTAATAATATATATTTAACCCAACGCAACCAAGGAATTTTCTTGTGATGATGATCGCTAGAGGTCAAGGAATTCGGCGTGCTATCCATAACTTCTTAAAATAATTCTTGAAATATTCTGAAAGGAATAAAAAATTCGGCAAAAGTTTTGATAATGTCTCTGGTATTAGTAATTCTGGAGTCATAACAAGCAATTCCGTCTCTGGGCATCAATAAAGGATTTTGTCTTTCGTTATAGGAATCACGCATTAAATCTTCTATGGGGCGGTCTAAGTAAGTCGTTTCCCCTGTAAGTTGATTAGTTCTAAGCAAAAGGGCGTGACGATGAGCATTGGTAGCATGAGTCCCCCCCACACAGTTAGCAGCAATCACCCCCTGACTAAAACGACTTCCATAGGTCAAAGTTATATTGTTTTTAATACTAGATGTGGCATTACTATCAGCAGGAATTGAGAGATTAGAAGCGAAAACATTCACTGCTGGGCGAGTAATTTGGGAAGGGCGCGCTAATTCTGCTTGAAAGTTGGTAGCAGGAACAATTATGCGATCGCCAGCAATTAAGGGAATATCGGTAACTGGTTCTCCTGTAAAAATTCCCGAAAGATCAATCATGTATTCTTTTTCCTGACGAATTAACCGAATTTCTTTGATATTAGCAGTAGGTAAAACTCCACCAGCAGACCGAATAGCATTGGTAAGATAGCGTCGAAAAGGATATCTACCAGTAATTTGTAAGGTTTCGGGAGAAATAGCCAAAGAACCAGATTCTTTTGTTTCGTTGATTAATACTCGCCCTGGAAGAAATAGTTCTCCCGTAATAAAAACTTGAATTTCTGACCAATCAGCAATTTCTACCGTCAATTGCAACTTATCTTTAAGGAAATATCCTTCGTGTATTAGTAAAGATGATAATTTAGTTTCTACCTCGATTGGTTCTAATCCTGCAACAGCCACTCCTCCTAATAAGGGAACTTCGATTTCCCCATTTTGATTGACTTCATAAATACGAGCAAAATATTTTTCGTTAGGAATGGAAACCGAAATGCGATCGCCTGGAGACAAGGGTAATGCCAAAGACGAAGAAGCCGTGATTAGGGAGATTACAGTTGCTCCTAATATGCCTAAAAAAGAACGATATTTCCTTTCAGTTTTCCTACGATTGACCATAGAGCATCATAAGTGACTAATTTCACCTCATCGTAGTTTTGTGGAGTCTGATTTGACATCGGAAAATACAACTAAACCCCTTGAGCCAGAATAATTAGTACAAAAATATCTTGCGATACCGTTTTAGATAAAAACAAAAATCGAACCTCTCTCAACTATCTAATTAATTTTGCATAACTACTTAGATGTGGTTTCACCACAGATTGTTAATCAAAAAATCTCTAACTTTATCCAATCTTTAATTGTTCGAGCTAAAAAAAAGTCAAGTTAGACATAAATCAAACACTAACAAAAACATCAGATTTTTAAACTTAATCAAGAGAAAAAAATATTACACACACATTTATCAGACCATGACAACTATATCTAATAACGGAATTTTTACAGTTGGTAATTCAGGACAATTCACTTTTGAATATCTTTTTGATGGTGGTTGGTTTCAGGGAGAATTAGCTGTCTATAATCTTGCTGGAATGGATGAATATACCCCTGGTTCGACCGAGTATATTCAAGAAGCTGCTCGCCGTGCGATTAGCAACTCCAATGAAGGTTATGTTGTGATGAGCGATCGCACAGAGGGAGCAAAATATAGTAAAGCTTTACATTGGGAACAGGACTATAACAAAGGAGAATATCTTGGGGTCAAGACTTTTTCGATGAATGCTGGCGACCAATTTGGTTTTATGTTGACCCAGCATACATCAATTGCAGAATTAGCAGAGCATCCAGAACGTTATACTCAAGGGGGCAAACTACCTTTATTTTCAATTCCTGAAGCTCATCCTAATCAAACAGGAGACGCTCCTGTTCAACTAGCCAAAATGGATCGTTATGGAACCTTTGGTTTTGAAGCAGTTAGAGTCGATGGAAATGGCTCCGATCGAGATTATAACGAAGCAGTATTTCAGGTAATTGGTGCTACAGGAAATGCACCCTTTTATGGTACTGTTCGTAACCCTGGCAAAAACTTCCGAATGTCAGGTATTGGCAAACAAGTTAGACAACAGTCGAAAGAAAATGTTGTTAATGATGGTTATTTCATAGTTGATGATTCTGGAGAAGTTACAATCGATCTGCTTTTTGATGGCGGTTGGTACGAGGGAGAAGTCGGAATATTTAGCCTTGAGGGAATGGAGAACTATAACCTTGGTTCATTGGCATTTATTCAAGAAGCAGCGACTAGAGCCTTGACCAACTCTACCCAAGGTCACATTGTATTCCAAGACCAAGTAGAAGGATCTCGCTTTGATGGCAACTTTTCCTGGGAACCCAATTTTAATAGTGGAGCTTATCAAGGAGCAAAAACTTTTCAATTAACTGCTGGAGGCAAATATGGCTTGATGTTAGTGCCTAACAGCAGTCTACAAGCGGTAGCAAACAACCCCACATTAAGTGAAACTAATGGCAAAAGACCTTTCTTTTCTATGAGAGG
>JASJDB010000056.1 GCA_030065315.1 Xenococcaceae cyanobacterium MO_167.B52
CTGCATTTTGATAGTAGTACCCGCACTGGAAATGTGTTTCATTTAATGGGAGCTTTATCGGAATTTGGCAAACTCGGAGTTACAAGTATTGGAAATTCTAGAGCCGAAGCTCAAGACATATATAAGCGTGTTGAGGAAGTTTTAGATCGAGAAACTCAGATAGTATATAATCAAGACCCTAATTTTAAATCACCTAGTCTTCCAATTAATTGGGTGTAGTTGGCAATCTCCATTTCCCGTTCCCTAACTTCACGATAATCTCACCTAGTTTTTTACTTTTCTGCGGTAAGAGTTTTATTTAAATGTAAAGTTGCTTAACAAAAAAATTGATTTGTTCAGAGATTGATACAAAAACTACATCTTTACTAGACATTCCTAGAGCTAGACCGCAAGATCAGCCAGATTCCCAGCTGGGCAAAACAAACCTATCTTGGTTGAGAATAAAACATTGTCAACTGCTCAGTAATCAGAGGAGAAACTAAATGGCTAGTCATCAAAAAGCTCCGATGAAGGATCTAGTAGTAATTTTGCCAGGCATTTTAGGTAGTGTCTTGCAAAAGGATGGCAAAGATTTTTGGGGTGTTTCTGCGCGAGCAATTTTCGATGTAATACGCAGTGGGAGTAAAAATTTACAGCAACTTCAATTGAAGGGAACTGATTTGGGAGAGAACTATCATGATGATGGCATTAAAGCAACTCGCTTAGTAGCTGATGCTCAAATTATTCCAGGCTTAATCAAAATTGTAGATGGTTATTCCCAAACCTCGAAACTGATCACTGATAATTTCGAGGTTACTCAAGGAGATATCTATAATGATCCTGAAGATAAACCAGCAAACTTTTATCATTTTCCCTATGATTGGCGCAGAGATAACCGCATTAATGGGAAGATCCTAAATAGATTAATCAATAGAAGACTCAAAACATGGCGTGAATCTAGTGGCAATAGTGATGGGAAAGTAATTCTACTAGCTCACAGCATGGGTGGTTTAATTTCTCGTTATCATCTGGAAGTGTTGGGAGGATGGCAAGATTGTCGCGCTTTGTTTACTTTTGGGACTCCCTATCGAGGTTCAGTTGATGCGGTTAACTTTTTAGCTAATGGTTTGAAAAAAGCATTTATTGATCTGACCGAAGCAGTACGCTCATTTCCTTCGGTTTATCAATTGATGCCGATCTACTCAATGCTACAGGTAGGAGAGGAAAATAAAAGAATTGCTGAAGTAGTTAATTTGCCCAATATCGACCAAAGTAAAGCCCAAGATGCTTTAGCTTTTCATCGAGAAATTGAGGAAGCAGTGAAGACAAATAGTAAAGACGATAAATATCACGAACTTTTCGCTACAGTGCCTTTTGTTGGAGTACAGCAACCTACCTTACAATCAGCCCAATTCCAAAAGGGGAAGCTTACTGTTAGCCGAGACTTACCAAGAATTATGTCTCAACTAAATCATTTAGCAGATGGAGATGGTACAGTCCCTCAAATTTCGGCTTTTCCCATCGAATTTAGAGATCGCGATGTTTTAGAAATTCCCAGTTTTATTGCCGAAACTCATGGTTCATTACAAAGTCAGTCAGATATTTTGCTCAATTTGCTCAAGAAACTGCAAATAGCTGAATCTGCTTCTGGGACAATTGAAGATATCCGAGGTAGAGGTCAAGAAGAAGGAAGAGCGGTCAAAGTCACCAAAGGTATTAGTTTAAGTTTGGAGGATCTTTATTTAAAAGATGAACCAATTGTAATTACAGCGAAAGTTAACCCCGATAATTCGGCTTTTACTAGTCTCAAAGCTAGGATTGACTGCGTTTCTGCCGAAAAACCAGCCCTAAATCTTGATTTTGAAGCTCAAAATAATGAATGGGTACTCAAACAAGATGATTTAACTTTGGAGTCAGGACTTTATCGCATTACAGTTCAAACAGAAAATACTGGCAAAAATGCACCCAATGCAGTTCATAATCTATTTGAAATTGCAGATATAGATTAGTGGCAAAATGGTCAGCAAGGCTCAATATAGACTGCCGAACAATTATGAAGATTGGTAAGGAATTTTCACTATTTAAAAAAATTTGCAACTATAACCTCGAATTTCTACCTCTTTAACTAGAAGAAGCTTGATTAGTTAAATGTTGGTTTCGGTTTTGACGGGAAACCATTTCTAATTGAACAATAATTTCTTCCAATTCTAGGGTTGCTAATTCTAATTTTTGACGCGACTTACGGGATTTTGAGATCGTCTGTTGGATTTGTTCACGATTAGGTAGAGGATACTGGTTCATAATAAACCCCAATCAGTTTTTATTTCTTGGGTGCTACGCTCTAGAGCAGGAACACGGTTATCAATTGTAGCAATTCTTTCCTCTAATAACCTTAGCAGATCGGGAGTTATAGCTGGTTGTATCTCTGCTGTTCTTAAGAGTAATCTTGATATTTGAATGTAAAGATCGGCTGCTTGTTGAGAGATTGCAGTTAGTTCATCTAAAGCAATAATTGTTTCATTTGTCTCTCCAAAACGTTCTAAAAGTAAAAACTCGGCTGCTTTGGTTTCATCGACAATATCCAGAAGTGTTTTCTGTAAATTTGTTAAGTTTAGTTTGAGTTCTGGGGAAATTTTTGCCATTGCTATGAGATATTAACAACATCTAGACTTGCTCTATATCTATGTGAGTCTTGTTGTTGTAATGTATAAAGTATAATTACAGTCAAAGAGCTTAATTTTATTACAACTAATTAAACGCATTTGATATTAGTGCATAACCAGCATAAAAAATTACTATAAATTAACAAACCCAAGTACGAATCTTCACCTATGGCTGAGTTGACTAACTTCTATGCTTTATTAATTGGGATTGATCGCTATGAACCTAATAGATACTATAAAGATTTGAAAGGTTGCGTTAGAGATATCGATCTAGTAGATGAATATGTTCGCAATACTCTCAAAGTGCCAATAGAGCAGATCTGGAAATTAACTTCTCCCTTGGAAGAGACTTCGATTCTTTCTGACATCAGATCGGCACGACAGGAAGTCAAACCAACCTATGTCAACATAGTCAAGGCATTTAAGGAAATAACTGATAAAGCCCAATCAGGAGAGCAAGTATATATTCACTACTCAGGACATGGTGGACGCGCGGTTACTATTTATCCTGAACTGCAGGGAGAGCAACGGCAAGATGAAGGGATTGTGCCGATGGATATTGGCAGTGAAGATGGTCGTTATCTGCGAGATGTAGAGATTGCTACCTTGCTCAAACGCTTGACAGACAAAGGTTGTATTGTGACAGTGATCTTTGATAGTTGTCATTCTGGAGGGGCAACCAGGGGAGACTGTGCCATCCGAGGTAATGAAAATAATTTAGTTGATACCATAGCTAGAAGCCAAGATAGTTTAGTAGCAGAACGACAAGAGTTACTGAATAATTGGCGCATCTTAACTCAAGCAGATCCCAATCTTTCTGGGGGCTGGCTACCCAATAAAGATTATGTATTTTTAGCTGCTTGTCGTCCTACAGAATTTGCTTATGAGTATGCAGTAAATGGAGGACAACGCCACGGTGCATTGACCTACTGGATGATGGACACTTTAACTAGCAGCACTTCTCTCTTAACCTATAAGTCTCTCTACAATCGGGTTAAAGGCATGATTCAGAGTAAGTTTCCCCAACAGTTACCCATGTTGCTGGGGGATGGAGATCGCCTGGTCTTTGGTAATCAACGGGAATATAAACCTTATACGGTGACAGTAATTAAGGTAGGGGAAGATGAAACAGAAATTACCTTAGATGCGGGATTAGCAGCAGGTTTGACTAGTGGTACTCGCTTTGCTATTTATCCTATTGAGGTTAATGATTTCTCTGATAAAACCCAGCAAATTGCGATCACTGAATTAACAGAGGATATTCAAGCTGATAAGTCAACTGCCAAAATATTAGACCCAGCAGCAGGAGGGATTGAAGTTAAAGGCAAAATTGAATCTGGTGCTTCGGCAGTAATGGTAGCTGCACCTATAGATTTAATTCGTAAAGTGCGCTTATTCGCTGAAAAACAAGCAGGGGATAAAGAGCAGGATTTACCACCAGATTTAGTTGATCAACAAACCGCAGCTTTAGATAAAGTGCGTCAAGCGTTAGCAGATAATGGTTGGGTAGTAGAAGTCAAGGATGGTGAAGAAGGACATTTTCAAGTAGCAGTTGCTAGAGATGGCACTTATGAAATCTGTATTGGGATGCCAATTAAAAACCTCCGTCCAGCATTAAGCATAGAAGAGCCAGCAGCACCGCAAAAAGTAGTAGATCGCTTAGTACATTTGGCTAAATACCAGTCTGTGCAAGCCTTGGATAATCCTGCATCAGATTTAACTGATTATTTGGAATTTGAATTGTGCGACAAAAATAAACAACCTTTCCCTGACCCCCAAAATGTATCTTTGAAACCAGGAGAAGTATCCTATTTAAAAATCAAAAATACCTATGCTCAAACCCTCAATGTTGCAGTATTAGATATTGAACCTACTTGGGAGATTTCGCAAGTTCCGATTCAGGGCAACTTTTCTTCTTTCCTTCCGTTAGATTCAGGTCAAGAAGCATATACTAAGCTGCGTTTACAACTACCAGCAGATTATCAACAAGCCAAAGAAACTCTCAAAATTTTTGCTACCAAAGGATTAGCTAACTTTCAGTGGCTAATTTTACCTTCTCTCGATAATGCTCTGCAAACTAAAGGAAATCTTAATTTACAACTTAGAAACAAAGCAGAAGAATTGACAACAAGGGGAGAAGCTCAAACCATTAATCCTCTCAATAATCTCTTGACTGCTATTGGTAGTGATGTTACTAATCCTCCAGAAAAAACTCGCGCTTTTGTGTATGAAAGCGATCCTGAAGCAGAATGGTTAACTAAGGAAATATTAATAACAATCAAAACTTAAACTCGGAAATTTTATCATGATTAATAATACAGTAAACATCTGAGAATATTTTGATGAAAGCAGAGTTAACAGCAATTATCGAAGCAGCAACGGAGGGTGGATACTGGGCTATTTGTCCAGAAATACCTGGTGCTAATGGTCAAGGCGAAACTATTGAAGAAGCTAAAGAAAGTTTAAAAAGTGCTATTCAACTGATTTTTGAAGACCGTTTGGCAGATATCCGCAGGGGTTTACCACAAGAGGCGATTGAAGAGAAAATTTCAATTCCATGAAACGTAAAGAATTAGAAAAAAAATTACGTCAGGCTGGTTGTTATCTTAAGCGAGAAGGTGCTTCTCATTCCCTTTGGATTAACCCTCAAACTGGAGTTGTTGAAGCTATACCAAGACATACAGAAATTAAAGAGTTTTTAGCTAAAAAAATTCTCAAAAGCTTAAATGCCGAATAAAAAATCCCACAATCGAAATTGATTGTAAAATTCTACTAATCTCTACCACGATTATGAGTTAGAAATCTAGATGAAGAAAATTCTGATTTTAGCCTCTAATCCTAGAAGCGATCTTCATATAGATCGCGAAATTCGGGATTTAAAAAAAGCGATCAAACGTAATCAAAATTCAGAACAATTCGAGGTGGAAATTGAACTGGCAGTAAAGATAGAAGATTTAGATGAAATAATACATGATAGTCAACCATATATTGTTCACTTTTGTGGACATGGTGCTGGAGAACAAGGACTACTATTTAAAAATAATCAAGGGATAGAACAATATCTATCTAACGAAGCTCTTATTGATTTATTCAAAACTTGTGGTAAGAATGTAAAATGCCTTATTTTAAATGCTTGCTATACAGAAGTTCAAGCCAGTCTCATAGCTGAACATATTCCCTATGGAATTGGAACAAATCGCCAAATTTCTGATAAAGCAGCTTACTGCTTTGCGATTGGGTTTTATAAAGCTTTAGTGCGGGAACAATCTATAGAAACTTGCTATGAATGGGGTTGGTGTGCTGTCAAACGGATTGTGCTAAATCTTAATACAGTTAATGTTGTTATCAATGATTCCGAACGATTTCGCAAGATGGAAGTAATTGAAGAAGATGCTTCAGAAGTTGTTTCTGAACCTTTAAGAATAATTTTGAAACGAAAAACAGTTTTAGACAAACAATCGACAGAAAATCAATTACTATCAGAGATTACCTCTGATTTCAGAGAAGAAGTTGTTAATGAAGCTGAAATACAACAATACAAAAATACTACAAGAAAAACTTGGGATGAGTTTGGGCAATCCAATCGTGTTAATAGAGAACCCATAACTCAAAATGAATATCGTCAGCGCAAAACCTTACTAAATAAAGTCAAAGACTTCTGGATTAAGGGTTTTCTTAAGCCTTCTCTCTATGTGAATACTGCTATTAACCTCCACTGGACAAAC
This sequence comes from Xenococcaceae cyanobacterium MO_167.B52, assembly GCA_030065315.1. GTDB lineage: Bacteria > Cyanobacteriota > Cyanobacteriia > Cyanobacteriales > Xenococcaceae > JASJCP01. The sequence continues at coordinate 6,368 of JASJDB010000056.1, forward strand.
AATCCCGATGCTGTACTTCGTGGTTTTCAAGGTATGGAAGAGATCCCAGTAGAATTGGATGATTCTTTTGAAGAACTACAGGCAACAGATATCTTGAGTCAAACTGGACAAGGCAAAACTCTGTTAATTTTGGGAGAACCTGGTTCGGGAAAAACTATTACTCTATTGCAATTAGCAGAAAAGCTGGTTAATCAAACTGAACAAGATTTAACCTTACCTATTCCCGTGGTGTTTAACTTATCTTCTTGGGGACAAAAGCAGCAACCGATTGATAAATGGTTAATCCAAGAATTGAAAGATAAATATCACGTTCCGAAAACTTGGAGTAAGTCTTGGATAAAACAAGAACAATTAATCTTACTTCTTGATGGGTTAGATGAAGTAGAAGAAGGAAAACGGGATGCTTGCGTTCGCGCTTTAAATAAATTTATTGCAGCCCATAACATTACCGAAATGGTAGTTTCTAGTAGAGTCAAAGATTATGAGGCACTTACCGAGCGTTTACAACTCAGCAGTGCTATTTGCATTCAACCTCTTTCCCCGCAAAAACTATACCAACATCTAGATGAAAGAGGTGATTCACTCGCTGCCTTAAAGACGCTGTTGGAGCAGGATCTTGAATTGGAACAATTTGCCGAAACTCCTCTGATTCTCAACATTATGAGCTTGGCTTATCAAGATTGGTCAGTAGAAGAGTTATTACAGCAGTTTCGCACCAGCGAAGATCGCTACCAACACTTGTTTGATAGTTACATAGAGCGAATGTTACGTCGCCGAGTAATTGGGCAATCAGAGCAAAATCCTAATTCGGCACAATATCCCCAGGAGAAAGTTTTACATTGGCTCAGTTGGTTGGCAAAATCAATGATTGACGAATCACAAACAGTATTTTTGATTGAAAATTTACAACCTTCTTTCCTCGAAAGTATAAATAAAAAAAGATGCTATGGATTTTTAAGTTTTTTATTATTAGGGTCAATTTTTGGTTTAAGTTTTGTAATAATATCCGCTGGGGGAATAATGGTTTCAAGAGACATATTCAGCAGCGAGTTCGAAGTATTTTCAAGGTTAAAATCAGGAATTATTTATCCTGTATTTTATGGATTTTTTCTAGGAATATTAATTTTGATTTCTCAGCCAAAAATAACTACGTTTGAACATATAAGTTGGAATTGGAAATTGTCATGGCAGAAAACCAAGCCTATGGTAATTTTTGCGTTGATTGGAGGAATAATTATTACGATAATTTATGTATTAATTCAAAATGAGATAAACCTAAATGAAATTATTAGTCTATTGTGCGGAGCAATTATTGTGCCAATAATTAGTGCTACATTTGATGGCTTAAAAAATTCTGAATTGACCAACAAAAAAAAAGCTAATCAAGGAATTTGGCTTTCAAGAAATAATGCCATTCGATTCGGCTTGGGAGGATGTTTTATAGTAAGTATATTATTTATATTACTAATTGTAATAATTGGATTTTTAAGTGGTGTTTCAAGTTCAGAAATAATCAAGAGTGGACTAATTATTCTAATTATAGGACTTTTATTTGGCATGACTATTGGGGTTATTTTAGGAATGATATATGGAGGTACAACCTGTATTCAACACTTTAGTCTACGCCGAATTCTTTACCGTAAAGGTCGCATTCCCTGGAACTACTCTCGTTTTCTTGATTATGCTTCAGAACGCCTGTTGATGAAAAAAGTAGGTGGGGGTTATATCTTTTATCATCGTATGCTGATGGAACATTTTGCTCAAAAGTCTTAAGTATCTAGAGCACCTATTCCCATCAATTAAGCCATACCTATCAAACCCGCAGACCGCCTGCTAGGATTATGAAAAGGTTTCAGCCGAAAAAGTGTTCCATATCTAATAGAGCTTGCCCGAGAATATCATTCTTTTTACGCGATCGCAATGGAGGGTTTATTTGGGCTAAAGAGCCAATCTTCTAGTAAGTTGCTGTATTTAGCAGCAGAACGTAAATCTTTTAAATTTTCTGCTGTTGCACCGATAAAAAAGCCATAATTAAGTAAGCACTTATAAGCTGCAAAGAGCAGCTTATAATCCAAAGCAGCCTGGGTACTAGTCAAAAGTATTAGGCATTTCTAAAAAAGAAGTTACTCCGCCCCTAGCACAAGCTAAACTAGCAGTAAACAAATCTTCTTTATGTTCTAATCCAGGCTCGCGGAAATCAACTTGAGGCTCGATCACTCACTCCTGGCAACAAAGTCAATCTAGTTGCGTCGATGGTTTGGTCTGTTTCTGAAGAAATAATCTCAGAAACTGGGATATCTTATCCCCTTCAATCCGCACATCTCCTAAGGAGAAATTGCCATCTGGCAAAAGAATATGAGCTTGATTAATTAACAGTGTAGTATTAGAGGATATTTGCTTATGACCGAGATGGAAAAGGATTTAGTTGAAAAAAGTGCCAAAACTTCGACGGAAGAAAATCCAGTTATAGAAATTGTTAAAACTTTAGCAACAGCTTTTATCTTAGCGATTGGCATTAGAACCTTAGTAGCAGAAGCCCGTTATATTCCTTCTTCTTCTATGGAGCCTACTCTTGAAATTAATGATCGCCTAATTATAGAAAAAGTTAGTTACTATTTTACCAGCCCTCAAAGAGGAGATGTAGTAGTTTTTTCTCCTACAGAAAAACTAAAAGAGCAAAATTTTAAAGATGCCTTTATTAAAAGAGTAATTGGACTACCTGGGGAAACTATAGAGGTAAGAGAGGGGAAAGTCTATGTTAATGGTGAAGCAATTAAAGAAAAATATATTGAAGAAGCTCCAGACTACAACTATGGTCCTGAAACGGTACCCGAAAATCAATATCTAGTCTTAGGAGATAACCGTAATAATAGCTACGATTCTCACTATTGGGGTTTTGTTCCTCGCCAAAACTTGATTGGACGAGCTATTGTACGTTTTTGGCCCTTTGATCGTTTAGGCTCTCTTGATCAAACTCCTTTATATGAAGAAAATTAAACTAATTTTATACTTTGTTGATCAAGAAATTTGGCAACTTCTTGATTAAACTCCTCAGCATTGACTAAAAATACCCAATGATTCCCAGAAACTTGCTTAATTTCTAAATCCAGTAAATAACGTTGGTAAGGGTTGAGTTGCCATTGAGTACGATTCAGTCCCTTAGTAGGCTGAATAAATAAACTGGGAATCGACAAGGGTTTGGTTAAACCCGACTGCTTCATAACATCGGTAAAGATTTGATTCCGTGCTGCTATAGTAAATTTACTTCCCCAAGTACCATCTTCTTTGGCTTCAATTGTGGCACGAAAGACCTGCTGTTGTAAGGGAGTCCACTGCCGATATTGTTTCAGGTTTTGAGCTAATTTTTCTGCTGCTCCCTGATTAGGGAAAGGTCCCATACCCTGAAGAAAGGGTAAAACCTGATATAGCAGAGGAAAGGTAAATTTGAACCAACTGGGTAACTTATCCACATAAAATGGATCGACTAAAATTAAGCTAGAAAACAATCTTGGGTTCTGAGTTGCCCAAATAGTAGCCAGTTTTCCTCCCCACGAATGACCTAGAATGTGAGCTTGATTCCAAGCTAGATGGGTCATCAAGGCTTCTAAATCAGCAATAATTTCTTGAGAACTATAACCAGTATCAGGCTTACTACTTTCTCCATGCCCTCGTAAATCGGGAGCAACGATATGATACTGATCGGCTAAGTATTCTCCTAAACTCGACCATACCATGGCGCAATCAGCTAGACCATGAAGCAAAAGTAAAGGGCTTTTAGCACAACTGATCGAATTGGAGCCTTTTGAATTTGATAAATCGGCGGAATCCCATTCTAAATAGGAAATTTCAATCTTTCCTCGTCGGTATAAATGACGTTGGGCAATATCTAGCATCGATCTATCCAATTGTCTGAGTTTAACGAAACATACTACTTAAAGAATTGTCTTCATGAATCCGCCAAATTGCTTCTCCCAATAAGTTAGCTACAGATAATACTGTTAACTGAGGGAATTCTTTGCCTGGAGCAATGGGAATTGTATTAGTGACAATTACTTCTTCAAACATCCCACTAGATAAGCGAGATACCGCAGGTTCAGAAAATACTGCATGGGTGGCACAAGCATAGATTTGTCTTGCCCCCTCTTTCCTAAGTAATCTTGCTCCTTCTAGAAGTGTTCCAGCCGTATCAATCATGTCATCTACTAATACCGCAGTTTTACCTTTGACATCCCCAATCACGTTCATTACTTGAGCAACGTTATGGGCTTGACGTCGTTTGTCAATAATAGCTAGAGGTGCATCATTTAACTTTTTGGCAAAAGCTCTAGCTCTAGCAACTCCACCAACATCGGGGGAAACTACTACTAAATCAGCAAGATTTTTACTAGCTAAATATTCGAGAATAACTGGAGAACCATATACATGATCTAAAGGTATATCAAAGTAACCTTGAATTTGTGCCGAGTGTAAATCCATCGCCAAGACTCGGTTTGCTCCAGCTTCTACAATAAGATTAGCAACTAGTTTAGCACTGATGGATTCTCTTCCTGCTGTTTTACGGTCAGCTCTAGCGTAACCATAATAGGGAATGACCGCGGTAATCTGTCTCGCAGAAGCACGACGACAAGCATCAATGAGAATCATTAACTCCATAATGTTGTCATTAACAGAACGACAGCAGGGTTGAAGTAAGTATACATCAGACCCACGAATCGACTCTTGTATCTGAACATATAATTCCCCATCCGCAAACTGTTTACGGATCATAGGTCCCAAATCCATTCCTAGGTAGCTTGCTACCTCTTGAGCTAAAGGAATATTGGCAGAGCCAGCAAACAAACGAAGTCTGTTAGAGTCCGACAATACAGTTGATTCGGATGCAGACTGAAACGGTAAGATTGTAGTATGGATCACGACAGGATTTTAACTCAATTCAGGGCAATATTATCACTTGTAGCTTTACACTGCTGGTAGCCTAATCAGTTGCTTTCTATTACAAGACATAGGCTCGCAGTTTTAAAGACGTCAGATCGATTTTAATCTAATCTTATACATTTTAATTTTTTTAGTTAATTTTGGTCAATCTTATAGAGCATTTATCACGCTCGTGAAGTATACCCAATCAACAATTAATCTCTTAAAAATCAACAAAATTCCAAGTTTTTATGTACCTCACCAGTATTAGAGTTGCTATATATTCTCTATCTTTTAGATTGATGGGATATTTACCATCAGTAGATCTTCCTAAATTCATCTAATTAGGTTGTTTTAATAGTATTAAATTATTGCTCCCTAACTATCTGCGTCTAAAAACACCCTAGATTAACCTTGAAAATGCCAAGGCACTTTTATGGCAAATTGAATCAAAAATTTGATAATTTAGCTTTATTTTGCAAATTTATGGAAGAAACAAATATAAAGCTTTAAGACTGTTTATTGATAATTAGTCTACAGTAATTTAATGGCTCACAATCCAAGAGGTAAAACTAACTAGGCAATGAATAATTTATTAATTACAGGTACGGATACGGATGTAGGAAAAACTTTTGTAACTATTGCTTTAGCATCCTATTGGCACAAATATCAACTTAATTCTAGTTTAGGTCTCTTCAAGCTGATGCAAACAGGACAGGGAGATTGGGAACTATATCAGGAGTTATTTGGTAATTTAGATTCTGTAGAAGTAGTTAAACCTCTAACTTTTGAAGCTCCCTTAGCTCCCCCTATTGCTGCGGAGTTAGCAGGAAAAAAGATCGATTTAGCAGCAGTTTGGCATTCTTTGACTTCCCTAAGTCAAAAACAAGATTTAGTGTTGATTGAAGCTTTAGGAGGTTTGGGGTCTCCTGTAACTTATGAAATGACGGTAGGTAATATTGCTGCTGAGTGGCGTTTACCTACAGTTTTGGTCGTTCCTGTCAAATTAGGTGCGATCGCACAAGCAGTGGCAAATGTGGCTTTAGCACGGAGTCTGAAGATAGATCTAAGGGGAATTATTTTAAGTTGTATTAGCCCGTTAAATAATTTTACGGAGTTAGAACAGTTAGCACCAAGGAATCTGATTGAATCTTTGACTCGAACCTCCATTTTGGGAATTTTACCCTATATTCAAGACTTAAGAGATCGGAATAAACTAGCTACACTCGCATCTGGCTGGGATGTAGAATTAATTTTGCCCTCAACAAAATTGTTGAGCAAATAGATTTGATATAGTTCAAATTTTTTGCTAAATAATCTGCAATTAGAGTTATCCTTAAGAGTCTGAGATTGTACATTACACGAGTTATTCTAGATGTCTGATAATCCTTCCCCTCGTGAAATTCTTACTAATTTGTTACCCCACCTTCGCTTAGCTGCTGCTTATGCCAATCAGATTCAACAAAAGATAAAAACTCTACCAGATAAAGATGGAGGAAATAATTTTTTTGCTACTGCTTTAACTGATGCTGACTTGTCTATTCAGACTTTGGTAGAAGTGGCATTATTAGGTATTTATCCCCAGATTCCTTTTCACGGAGAAGAATATGAGAAATCTTTTAATACCAAATATTTTCGAGACATAAATTTCAATGAATCAGCAGATTATTTAATTACTCTCGATCCCATTGATGGGACAAGATATTATCTTGATGGACACAATAACTATCAAATTATTTTGAGTATTTTAAGTCCTGATGATTTTGAAGCAGTTATAGCAATTTCTCCTGCTCAACATTGCTACTATTATGCTCTAAGGGGAGGAGGAGCTTATCAAGGTACCTTAGCTCAGGATTTGGAGGATTGTATTCCCTTAAAGCTGACCAACCCTAAATCAGCTATTTTATTAGGTTGGGCAATGGGTCAATATAAATTTGCCCTCAAGGATAAATATCATATTTTTGAGATCCAAAATGATTATTCTCCTGAAGTCAAAGTCCCGAATACTAATGGCTTGTTCACAGAAGAAATAGCAGGAGTAATTATTAGAAGAGGTAAATTTATTGATGGGGGAGCATTAGCCTTTCTAGCTAGAGAGGCTGGATGTCTGGTAACTACTTTTGATGGTTCTGCTCCACCTCCCCTATCTGAGTGTGAAGATTATAGTTTGCCTGGCTTGCTAATCGCTACTTCTAAAAAAGTTCATCAGGATTTATTACAAGCCTGTAAATAAATTAGGAATTAGGAAAAATAAATAATGGTTGCTATTTTCCTAGATAGATTATTATGATCCAGCCTTCCTTGTCCCTTCCTTGTTTCCTAATTGACCATGAACAAGTTCGGAAATCCGCCTCTAAAAACTCAGCAAAAACCAAGATTTTTAATTCAATATTGAGTAAGGAGGAAAATAGACTAAATAACTACTCTTTAAGTTCAGAAAAAATCAACCCAGTGATCTTAGAGCTATTCTCTGAGGGTTGATCACAATTGAACTTTTTAGAATCAGATAACGTCTATCAAGTACATCAAGTTAAATAAAGTCCTAAGTTTTCGATCGCGAGCTTGCTGTTAGCGGAGATTGATGAGGTTAAATGGTTCAGAATTGTCTGACCCCACTTTATTTAATTTAATCCAATCATCACAAGACTTTCCACAATTACTAAGGAGTCATAACTGTAGCAAATGCCCAAAGCCAAAATCGACAAACAAACCAAAACTACAAACTATTCCGCAGATATGGTTCGCTCCTATCTGCACGAAATTGGTAGGGTACCATTGTTAACCCATGAACAAGAGATTATCTATGGGAAACAAGTACAGACTATGATGACCCTGTTGGAAACAAAAGAAAAGTTAGAAAACAAGCTGGATCGACAGCTAAGTCTGAAGGAGTGGGCTACTGAAGTCCAATTGAGTGAGGCGGAACTAAACAGGGTTGTCAAGAAAGGACAATGGGCGAAGAAGAAAATGATCGAAGCCAATTTACGCCTGGTAGTTGCGATCGCCAAAAAGTACCAGAAACGCAATATGGAATTTCTCGATCTGATTCAAGAAGGTAGTCTGGGTTTAGAAAGGGGTGTAGAAAAATTTGACCCCATGAAAGGCTATAAGTTTTCTACTTATGCTTACTGGTGGATTCGTCAAGCCATCACTAGAGCGATCGCTCAACAAGCCAGAACTATTCGCCTACCAATTCACATTACAGAAAAACTAAACAAAATCAAAAAAACTCAGCGAGAATTGGCGCAAAGACTGGGACGAAGTGCCACTCCAGCCGAAATTGGCGCGGAATTAGACTTAAAAACTAGTCAAATTCGTGAATATCTTAGCATTGCCAGACAACCCATATCCTTGGATGTGCGAGTGGGAGACAATCAAGATACAGAATTATCGGATTTACTGGAAGATGATGGTATTTCCCCCGATAAATACGCCACTCAACAGTTGTTAAGACAAGATTTATTTAGTTTGATGGCTGATTTAACTCCCCAACAAAGAGAAGTGATTTCTCTCCGCTTTGGTTTAGAAGATGGGAAGGAACTATCTTTAGCCAAAATTGGTCAGAGAATGAGTTTGAGTCGGGAAAGAGTGCGTCAGCTAGAACATCAAGCCTTAAGTCAATTAAGACGAAGAAGAGGTTATATTCGTGAGTATATGGCTAGTTAAAACAGTCATCAGTGTTTACTGGGTAGTTTAATTCCAGATCAATAAACTATTCATTGCTAAAACTGTTAAACTTTTTTGCCATTAGTTACTAAATAACCAAATTTGTCCCACAATTAGGCTAAAAATAATTAAACTATTACGAACCCCTGCTAAATATTCTGGTATTTTAGCGGGGGTTCGTGGCAAAATAACCATCATATCTAATAAATCTAACAAAGTGGTCTGGAAAGGTGTCAGCTAGACCCAATATGATTTAAAAATGTGGTGTAGGAGTGAGTGAATGACACTATTAAATGAAACTTGGAATGGAACACATAATGCGGGTAATTCTGTGACTCAAAACAATCAACTGCAATTGTCTAGTTCTTATCCCACAAGGGAATCAATAGAGACGTGGTTGATTGAAAAGGTAGCAAAATTACTAGAGTTAAACCCTTATGAAATAGATATTGAACGAGAGTTTAGTGAATACAATTTAGATTCAGTAGAAGCAGTTAATTTGTCAGGAGAGTTGGAAAACTACCTAGAATGTCGCCTATCCCCTACTCTACTTTGGGATTATCCCAATATTGAGACTTTAGCGGAATATCTAGCGACAAATCCTGATAATCAAGAAGAAAGTGCCTATAACGGTACAGGTTTAGAAGTGGTTTCTCCTTTCAATCAATTGGAGTTAAATCATTTAGTCTCAGAATCTCCCAAGATTGAAAACAATTCAAAGATTCCCGAAGAATACTATAATTTTGCACGATTACCAGAATATCAAAAATTGCAACTAAAATTACAACAAGTTGAAAGTTTGGGTAATGGTAATCCTTTTTTTGTTCCCCAAGACAAGGTAGTAAATGACACCACTACCGTAAATGGTCGGGAACTAATAAATTTTGCTACTTATAACTATATCGGGATGTGTGGCGATCCTATAGTAGATCGCTCTGCTCAAGATGCGATCGCCCAATATGGGACTTCTGCCTGTGCTAGTCGCCTAATATCGGGGGAAAAACCCCTACATCGGCAATTAGAACAAAAAATTGCCCGCTTTATCGGTGTAGAAGACAGTATTGTTTTAGTAGGAGGTCATGCTACCAATGTGACCACCATTGGTCATTTATTTGGCAAAAACGATCTGATACTTTACGACGCTTTAAGCCACAATAGCATTTTACAAGGTTGTTTCCTCTCTGGAGCAAGTTTAGTTGCTTTTCCCCATAATGATGTTGCAGCTCTAGAACAAATATTACGCGATCGTCGTCACCGTCATCAAAAAGTCCTGATTGTAATTGAGGGTGTTTATAGCACTGATGGGGATATTGCCAATTTACCATCTTTTGTCAACCTCAAGAAAAAGTATAAAACCTTTTTGATGGTAGATGAGGCACACTCAATGGGTACTATTGGCAAGACAGGAAGGGGAGTAGCTGAATATTTTGGCATTAACCCCCAAGATATCGATATTTGGATGGGAACTCTAAGTAAATCTTTTGCTAGTTGTGGCGGTTATATTGCTGGTTCTAGTGCTTTAATCGAATATCTAAAATATACTGCTCCTGGTTTTGTGTTTAGCGTAGGAATGTCACCACCAAATGCCGGTGCAACTCTTGGTGCTATTGAGGTTTTGGAAGCTGAACCTGAAAGAGTAGCCCAACTTCAAGCTATGGCGAAATTATTTCTCCAGTTAGCAGAGGAGAAAAACTTAAATACGGGAATGAGTAAAGATTCTCCAGTAATTCCCATTATTGTGGGCAATTCCCTTAAATCTATTCAACTATCTCAAAATCTCTTTAAGAGAGGTATTAATGTTCCTTTTATGATTTATCCTTCTGTTCCTCAAAACGAAGCGCGGTTACGATTTTTTGTAACTTGCAATCACACAGAAGAACAAATTCGCTTGACTGTTGATACCTTAGCAGAAGAGTTAGCCAAACTCAAGAATGATTAAAATCGCTAACTTAACACTCATAGGTTAGTGATAGTTTTTACCAAGGTGAGGGAGGTTTCTAGATAAGAAGTCTCTCTCACAATATATAAGTTTGGAGTTCATGGCGACTTATTGTTAGTGATTAATTAGGGTTTGCTGAAAAAGTCTCTAGCGAAGGTAGGGAACAGGGAACGGTCAACAGGCAATAGTTTCACTGCTAATACCAAATCAAGATAACTGAACAAATTTATCCTTAAAATAACAAATACTAATAGTGTGAACTTTTCTCCTGAACTTATAAACCTCTCCCAATATTTACTAGGAGAGTTTGACAATAAAAAACAAGCCTTAGAACAACCAGCTTGGTATGTTCATTTACGCCTCTGGCAGCGTCGAGTAAATTTATTTACAGAAGACAGTATTACCTTGTTTGCAGAGCAGGCTAGTGTAGTTAATATTAACCAACCCTATCGTCCCAGAATTCTGCGTCTTCGTGACAGAGA
>JASJDB010000057.1 GCA_030065315.1 Xenococcaceae cyanobacterium MO_167.B52
AGGCAGAGGAGCCTATTTTAGTAATCCAGCAGCAGTTCAAAACATCTTTAGTCGGGTAACAGGAGGCAATATTTCGGAAATTTTTGGGACTTTGGGAGTTCTAGGCAATGCTAATCTATTTTTCCTTAACCCTAACGGTATTTTGTTTGGACCCAATGCTAGTCTGGATTTGAAGGGTTCTTTTATGGGAACTAATAGCGATCGCTTTTTCTTTGAAAATGGCTGGGAATTCAGTGCTAGTCAGCCAGAGGCACCACCGCTACTGACAATTAATATGCCCATTGGATTAGGATTCCTAGATAATCAGAGCGCAAAGATAGAAAATGCTGGTAATTTAACTGTAGGCTTTGGACAAGGAATTACCCTTGCAGGAAATCAAGTATCTATTACTGGAAGCCTAAATGCAGCAGGAGGAAGAGTAGAGTTATTAGGTACAGAAAGTGTTGCTTTATTAGAAAATGCTACCATCGACGTTTCTTCCTCTACTGGTGGAGGAACAGTTTTAATCGGGGGGGATTTTCAAGGCTTAGGTACTTTACCCAATGCTCAGCGGACTTATGTAGGTGAAAACGTTACCATCAAAGCTGATGCTTTGACTAACGGCAATGGAGGCGAAGTCATAGTTTGGGCAGATGAGGTAACAGGGTTCTATGGCAATATTAGTGCTAAAGGTGGTCTAGAATCTGGTCATGGTGGCTTAGTAGAAGTATCTGGAAAAGAACATCTAATATTTCGAGGAGATGTTAATACTAACTCAGTTAATGGATCACCAGGAACTTTATTACTCGACCCGACTAATATCATTATTGCTGATGGTGGTGGGGATGAAGCAAGAGATGGTAGTGATAGATTTTCAGGGAATAATTCTGAAGTAGAAGGTTCGATTTTAACTGCGCCTTTGAGTCAGATAGAAGATACTGCACCAACTACGATTTATGAGTCAGAGTTAGAAAGTTTATCTGGAGACACCAATATTATTCTTCAAGCGACTAATAATATTATCCTCGAAGATTTAAGTGATGATGGTTTAGAATTGGCTGCTGGTGCAGGGGTAGTTGCTCTCAGTGCAGATGCAGATGCAGACGGTGTAGGTGATTTTGTCATGGAAGATAACATTTCCGATACCATCTTCACCAATGGGCGAGATATTGCCATTTCTGGTGCTAATTTAATTATTGGGAATATTGATACTTCTGTGCTTACTTTGGGTGATGCAGGGGATTTAATTGAAACTGCTTTATCGATCAGTGACAGTCCAGCAGGATCGCTTAAAACTATATCTGGCAATATCTCTAATGTTGAAGATGTTGACTTGTTTCAAATTTATCTGACAGGAGAGGAAACTTTCTCTGCTACTACTGTTAATTCAGAAACTACGTTAGATACTCAATTATTTCTCTTTGATGCAAATGGTTTAGGTGTTTATGCTAACGATACCCAAGCTGAATGCAATTGTCTTCAAGCTACTTTACCAGCAGGTGCGACTTTAACCCCAACAGAACCAGGAGTATATTATTTAGGAATTACTACTTTTGGTAATAATGCAGTGAGTTCGGGAGGAGCAATTTTTCCTAGTAGTTTTGAAGTAAGTTCTGAAACAATCAAAACACCTACTAGCGATGGAGGTTTTTTGCCTCTGAGTGGATGGATTGGGGGGTTAAATCAGGGAAGCTATAGGATTAATTTGACTGGAGCGGAAGCTGTAGAAGCTAATGTTGTAGAGTCTATTCAACAGAGAGGAAATAGTGGCTCAATTACTCTTGATGCCACTGAAGCAATTAATATTAACGGTCTAATTAATACTTCGGGGAATTTGGATGATGGCGGTATAGTTGAGATTAAAGCTGAGTCTGTGTTTCTGACAAACGCTGCTCAGATTAACTCTCTTACTACAGGAGAAGGCAATGGGGGAGATGTAACTATTGATACCGCTTCTCTATCTCTTGATCATGGTTCTATAGTGAATGCAAATACTTATGGACTGGGAGATGGTGGGACTATAACTATTAATGCTAAAGATACTATCACTCTTTCAGGGGAAGACAGTCGCGGATTGCCCAGTATTATCTTTAGTCAGGTGGAAACAGGAGGTCAGGGAAAAGCAGGAGGTATAACCATTGACACAGGTTCTCTCTTCCTAGCGAATGGAGCGCAATTGGGTGCGAGTACTTTTGGTATGGGTGATGCTCAAGCAATTGTAATTAATGCTGAAGATATAATTACAGTTGAAGGTGAAAGTAGTCAGGGAATTATTAGTGGTATTTTTAGTAATGTAGCACCAGGAGCAGAAGGAAACTCTGGAGGTATAACCATTACAACGGGTTCTCTCTCTGTTACTGGTGGAGCGCAAATTTCTGCTGGGACTTCAGGCGTGGGTAATGGAGAAGTTATCAAAATCAAGGCTACTGATACGATAGTTTTTTCAGGGCAAAATAAACCAGGATTTGTCAGTGGTATCTTTAACCAAGTAAGAGGACAAGGAAACTCGGGAGGCATCATTATTGAAACTAGCTCCCTTTCTCTTGATGGTGGAGCTTTAGTAAGTTCTAGTACTTTCACCGAGGGAAATGCTGGAGATATAACTATTACTGCCAGTGATAAGATAACTCTTGAAGGAGAAAGAATACTAGGATTTGGCAGTGGCATTTTTAGTCAGGTGAGTCGAGATGCTAAAGGAACAGCAGGAGATATCACAATCAATACTGGCTCCCTTGTTATGAAAGATGGAACAAGAATAAGTGCAATTACTTTTTTCGATGGAGATGCTGGAAAGATAACTATTAATGCGACAGATGCTATTTCTCTTGAAGGAAAAAACAGCAGGGGTTTTTCTAGTGGGATCGTTAGTCAGGTATTATCCACAGCAAAAGGTAATTCACGGGGAATTGAAATTATCGCAGATTCAATTTCCCTCATTGATGGCTCTGAAGTTTCTGCTAATACGCAAGGAGAAGGAAAAGCAGGTAATATTATCATCACAGCCAATACCCTAGAAGCAACTAATGGCGGTCAAATTCAAACTAACACTACTACCAACTCTAATGCTGCCGACATTACCTTAAAAATTAACGATAATCTCTTTCTGTCTGGTATAGATAGTGGACTTTTTGCTCAAACAGAAGGAGGAGGTACATCTGGCAATGTAAATATTACTGCTTCCGATATTTTTATTAATGACAATGGGGCAATTAACGTCAGCGCAACAGCCACGGGAGAAGCAGGAAGTTTAAATATCAATGCTCAAGATATTACTTTGAATAATGGTAGAGTCACCGCCGAAACTAGAACAGGCGACCGAGGTAATATCACTATAGATAAAGCAGATACACTTTTACTCCGCAATAATAGTGAAATTACTACCAATGCTACTGAACAAGCTACAGGAGGAGATATTACTATTACATCGGCTCTAATTGTTTTACAAAATAATAGCAACATTACAGCCAATGCAATTGAAGGGAGAGGTGGAAATATTCTAATTAATACACAGGGACTTTTTCAAGACTTAGATAGCGAAATCACCGCAGCTTCTGAGTTAGGTATTGATGGTACTATCTCCATAAATACTCCTGATGTCGATCCTGCTTCTGGTTTAGTTGAATTACCTGATGTTCCCGTTGATGTATCAGCACTTTTAGCAAGGAATATCTGTGATATTGGAAGGGGAAAAACAGGAAATAATAGCAGCTTTATTAATACTGGTCGTGGTGGTTTACCGCCAAATCCCTATGAATCTTTAGAAAGTAATAATATTTTTGTTGATGTGCAATTGCCAACTGAATGGAGAAAAAAACCAACTACTAATTCTTCTGTTTCACAACCAGCAACAAAGCCTATTGTTGAAGCAAGCGCATGGGTTGTTAATGAGAAAGGAAATGTGGAACTAGTTTCTCAATTAGCTTCTAAAACTGTAAGATGTGGCAGTAAAGATGTTGATGCTGATTAGCAATCTCGCGTTAAGTAGAACGCGGTGAATTCTCTTGTGAATTCAATACGTCTCTCTACTAAACAAAATTAGAAACCGTAAAATAAAGATGTTATTAATCAAGAATTTTTTATGCAAAGTATCAAACTAAATTCTCATGTTGGCTCAGACGGAATTTTACATTTAGATTTGCCAGTAAATGTTAAAAATGTCGAATTAGAGGTGGTGGTGACAGTTGAAAATGTTAACTATAATCCTAAAAAGTCAGAAAAATTAGATTGGTCACCTGAATTTTTTGCAAAAACAGCAGGCGCTTGGCAAGGAAACACTTTAGAACGAGAAGCTCAAGAAGAATATGATAATCGAGAGGAGCTATTTTGATTTACTTGTTGGATACTAATACTTGTATTCAATATCTTACTGGTCGTAATTCTTTGGTTGTTGAAAAATTAAAGGCTCATAAACCTTCAGCTATAGCTCTTTGTGATGTTGTCAAGTCAGAACTTTACTATGGGGCTTATAAAAGTGATCGCCAAGATAAAAATCTTCAAGTGTTGAATGAATTTTTCTCAGAATTTATTAGTTTATCTTTTGATGGAGCAGCAGCTAAAAAAGCAGGAGAAATTAGAGCCAACCTTGCTGCATTGGGGACTCCTATTGATCCTTATGATTTACAGATAGCAGCCATCGCTTATGTTAATAAGCTTATTCTGGTTACTCACAATGTCAAGGAGTTTAGTCGAATTCAAAAACTGCGTTTTGAAGATTGGGAAGTAGTTTGAAATCAATTAGAGGAAATTAATATCCTTTTTTTGTTTTAATATAGCTAAACTAGCTGCCATAGTAACAAGACTTGTAAGCGTTGGAATTAGAGGTAGCCAAAAGCCTTGGGTAAACATTATCCAACAGAAAGTATGGAGAATCACTACTAATATTCCTATAGCTATACTCCTACTAAATACTGTGGAAAAATACCAAATTACCAACCCACCTATAAATGACCAAACCCAGATAAAAACCATATCCTGCCACAGAGTGAACCATTTTATTAAAGGTCTATTATTTTCTACGGCACTAAGAATTTGACTGATAACATGAGCGTGGATATTAACACCGCGCATTTCTCCATAAGGTGTATCATGGGAATCTTGGACACTAGAAGCTGTTACAGCTATTAGAATAACTCTATCTTCAATTAAAGTAGGAGCAATTTTTTTATTAAGAATATCTCCCAAGCCTATTTGTTGAGCAATTTTTTGAGGACTGGGACTATTGCGATAGTTAATTAATATTTGATTACCTCTGGCATCTAAGTTTTGATATCCACCACTACGTTTTTCTAATCTTCTAGTAATTAAAGAACCAAATTTCCAGTTATTATCTATAGTATTAATTTCAATTTCTTTATCATCTAAATACAAATAAATTAGTTGCCAAGCAAAAGAATAGGGAGAAGGACAAATTTCTGAAGAATGATTACTACGGGATAAAAGATAACGACGAATAGTATCATCTTGTCTATTAAACTCTCGATCATCATATAAATCTACAAATCCAAGTTGTAGACTGGGACTTGCTGATGGAGGAGCAATATTAGTATCAAAAGCACAGACAGGAATTAGTTTAGGATTGTTTTTAAAATGGTAATTTAAGGCTTTATGACCGACTAAATATTCCTTTGGTACAGGATGATCTCTGACAATATCTAAACCGATCGCACTAGGATTATATTCTTGTATTTTATTTAATAATTTGGCAATTATTCTATCTGGTAAAGGATAACCATAATTATTTAAATCTTGTTCTGTTGCTCCTATAATTAATAAACGATTATCTTCAGTTTCCGTGGGACGAGTACGCATTAATAAATCATAGGCTGCTAATTCCCAACTTTGAAATAGTAAAAGCGATCGCATTACAGTAACTAAAATAGTTATTAAAATGCTCGATGTAAATACTAATCCGAGAGAAAGTCTCTTAGCTTCTTCTAATGTTGCAAGTTCTTTTTTGACCCAGGAATTATTAAAAACCTCTCTATATATAGGATTATATACTTTTAAATATTTCCCTTGTTTTGTTACTAAACCTGATAACTGTAATTCTCGATATTCAGGAGCTTTCTTGATAGCTATTTTTCCGCTTCGCAGAATTTGCTGATATAGCAATAGTAATTTTTTGCTGCTTTGAGGACTATAAATAATTCTACTGCGAATAGTTTTTAGATGAGGTGGTTCATCTTGAGATTCCCAATTCTTAATTACATTATTTTGCACCAATTCTGTTACAAAATCAGATTCTTTCCCCTGATTAATTATGGTGTTACTCTTAGCTACTAACCAACAGAGTTTCTGAGTCAGAAAAGGTTGTCCTCCAGTCCAATATAAAATTGCTTTTAATAACTCTTCAGGAGTATCTGTTAGATGCTTTAATCCTTCTGCTAATATTAAACTTTCTGTTAGTTGAAATCCTTGTAATGCGATCGCATTACCAATATTAAATGGATTAGAATGGGGATTAGTGATTAAATCAAAGGGGGTAGCTACTCCTAATAATGCCCAAGTTAGTCTTTTATATTTTGGTTTATTGCTTCGGAGATTATAACAAGTGCGAATAATTGCAAAAAAATCATCGAGAGAAAATTTTTGACTTAAAACTCTATCTATTTCATCAACAAAAATAACAATCTTTTGTTTAATTTTTACTAATAAAATTTCTTCAATAAATACTTTTAATCGCTGTACGGGAGACAAGAAATCCCGTTGTTCTCGCCACCATTTACGCCAATTGAATCGTGTTAAACAACTATTAACTAAACTTCTAACAATATCTGCATACCATTGCTCAGGGGTGATACTTTCTTTCCCAATTCCTGTTAAATCAATAAAAGCACAAACTATTCCTTCTGCTTGCAGTCTAGCCATAGTTCTAACTCGTAAACTAGACTTTCCCATCTGTCGCGAATTAAGGACATAACAAAATTCTCCATCCTTTAACCCATTATAGAAATCCCAGTCTGCTTGACGCATTACATAAGTAGGATCATCGGCATTAAGACTCCCACCACTGTAACGATAATCAAAAGATTGAGGATTCATTCTTTATTGTCCTTTGTAATCAGTCCTTTATTGTTATTAAATATCACAGCACTCTACTAAAATAATCTCGATATAGATTACATCGAGGAATAACTCGATTATCTTGTAACTCCACCAAACCCATACTATATAGTTGATAAGTTTCAATCGGATT
Organism: Xenococcaceae cyanobacterium MO_167.B52; assembly: GCA_030065315.1. Lineage (GTDB taxonomy): Bacteria > Cyanobacteriota > Cyanobacteriia > Cyanobacteriales > Xenococcaceae > JASJCP01. Next base: position 7,175 of record JASJDB010000057.1, read on the forward strand.
TAATTCTATTGGCTGATTAGAAGTAACAACTTGTTTAAAAGATTTAGCTAAAGTTGGTTTTTGTAAAATAATGTCTAAGTTTCGTCTTAAATGGTTGCTATAGATACTTGTTTCTTTAGCAGCATTTTCTAGCAAGCTATTTAAGCTAACTTTCCCTTGCTTTAAATAATATATTGCTAATCTAATTAAATAGGGATGTCCCTCTAATATCTCGATTAACTTTTCTATCTCATTAGCTTTCCAATCTAATTGATGTAAATTGGCTAAATTCTCGATCTCATTAATATTGAATTCCAACAATTCTATGGGAACTCCAGCATTAAAAGGAGATTGATTCAAATCCAAAGATATATATACCTCTGTAGAATGAGCCAGAATCAGACGAAGATTTTGCCAGATAGTTGAAATTTTCCCTTTCTCGTGCCAACTCCGAAGCATCCCAAAAAAGTCCTCGATTATTGATTCATAAGGAAAGAGTCGATCTACTTCATCTAATCCCAAAACTACAGGACAATTAATCGTAGGTAACAAATATTCTTCAAAATACGCTGTACAGTTACCATTGCTGCCCAAAATTTCTAAATCCCAATAATCGTTCAACTGATTTTCTAATCCTAATTGCTTACCAACCATGACACACAACCAACGCAAAAATTTGTCTAAATCTGTCACAATAGCTCGATCTACATTGTTGAGGTCTAGATAAACTGTTTGATAATTTTGAGCTTGAGCATAAGCTAATACCTTAATCATTAGAGAGCTTTTTCCCATTAAGGTAGGGGCTTTAATACGAATTAAAGATGCTGGTTTAACAATTGTGTTATTACAGATAGATTCGATATCATTTCTTGTTTGATAAAGAGGTGAATTAGGAGGAACAACTCCTTCTGGAAAAGGCAAATTTTCTGATGCTAATTCAGTACTAGTAGTAATTACTGCTGAAGATTTTTCTGGCTTATTAGAAGTTTTTTTGGGCTTAGATTGTTGCGATAAAGCAATAGAATTGCTGGAATCAGCGATATCCTTCCATTCTAAAGTTAATTTATCGCAAATATCAACAAAAGTACCATAATCCACGGATTTACCCGTACAAAATCGACTTACAGTAGATAAAGCTAGTCCTAAATCTAAAGCTAAGGCTCTTTGAGAAGGAAAACTGTTACGAAACAGAGCAAGTTTTACTGTTTCTAGATGTTTTGAACTTACTTTAAGCGATCGAGACATCTTAATTTTCTAAAAAATAACAAAGAAATTTTAAAAACTCAATAGTCAAATTGCGTTTGGTAGTTTCGATCTAGAAGGAAAAGACGCAACAGGTTCAGAAAACTGGGGAGCAGTTTCTAATACTTCTACATTAATAGTAACTTTCACTAAATGGGAGCCTGGCTGTTGTCCTATAGATTCTGCTATAACTTGATTGAGATCGGGGTGTTGTCCTGTAATCGGGTTCCGTAATATACAACGCTCCCATTCGCGATCAGCTTGAGGATTAATAGTAATGATATAGTGAATGTTCATGGTAGGTAGTTTATTGATTTTTTATTCAACATTATTATTCTAGACTAAGTCTCACTAATTCGCAATTTGCATTATTTTGGTGATTCATCTCTGTTCAACAATATTGTATTAGGATAAATTTCGCTAATAATCTCAAAATTGTTGAGTTTGCTAACCTTGTCTTTCCACAAACCAGCATAAGATGGTTAGAAACAGTTGACTATCAAGTTGGGGTTTGATGCTTACACATCCAGATAAATCTGCACAAATTCAGAATCTTACCGAAGAGGAACGCAAAAAAGAAGAACGACTCCGAGATGTTTTATTACTTCTAGGACAATTAGTAGAACGAGAAGAAATAACCTTAAAATTAATTATTGACAGTCTTTATGATATTGGCTCAATTAATATTGTTAATAAAAAATTTCCTAATCGACCGATGAATCGATTATTGAAAGGAATAGCACGTTGTTCAAAACCTGTATTCCGTATTGTGGCATTACGATGGGTTAAAAAGAATTTACCAATATTAGTTACTAATTGGCTTAATGGTAAGGTATCTTTTAAGTGAAGGCTCTCTTTACTTGCTTAAGTACTTATCATGCCATTTGCCAATGGTTCGATAAGCATAAAATGCTACTGCCAGTGTGCCTAACAGCATATATATTACTCCACCTCCAACCATTGACCAACTAAAGAATGAAATCAGGGAGTATGGGAAGTGTGGGAAGTATGGAAGAGAGAGGGAGGGGGAGAGCTTACAAGTGTATGATTTTTAGATTTTAACGGAGAAATCAGACAAGGGGGACAAGGAAGTCCTAAAGGATTCCTAAAGGATACCGCTTCGCATATATCCTTTAGGAATCCTTCGGATAACCGCTGCCCCTGACCTTACGGTAGTCCCTTCGGGAATGGGTAGAGCTGACCTTTCAGGTAGAGCTGCCCCTGCGGGTAGAGCTTCGCAAGCGCAAGCGCAAGCGCATAACAAGGAGACAAGGGGGAGAAAGCTTGTTTTTTCGTTAATTATTAGGGTAAATGGAATTTGACCATACTGATATCAAATCACTAAATGTTTGCTACAAATGAAATCCTGTAAGGGCCATTCGCAAATCGCCCCTGCGAATAACCTGTTGCATATCTAAAGTGATTTGATATGAGAAGGAAGTCATTATTAACTTTGATAAGCAAAAACAATCGGCTGACCTTCTTTTCGCGCTTGTTCACTAGTGTAGACGTATCGCCCTGCTATCTCATTGTTCGGGGTTCGCAATTGAATTGTCCCAGTCTTGTTACGCAGAATTCCATTACTACTGGGAACAATAAACTTAAATACATCTCCTGGTAAAACTTCAATGTCAGCCAACTTAAAGGTGACACCATTGGGAGCAACGATCTTCCAACCGAGTAAAGAAGCCCTCTTATCAGAGAGATTAGCAATTTGTAAGAATTCTTTGCTACCTTCAGGATTCTGAGGATTCACCATTGCCATAAGAATTTTAAATGGACTGGTAGTAACTTCACCCTTTGTCTCATCATCTTCATCCTCTCTAATCTCCGTAACATTAGCACTGATAAATCGGGGAAAGAAAGTGCGAATAGCATGATCATTTCCGTCAAGACGGTGTAAATCTAATTGATATTTAGCACCATTGATGAAAGCAAGTTTACTCGTTTCTGTGCGAGTTCTCACTAGCCCAAGGGCAATTAATCCTTCGGGACTACAACCAACAAAAAACCCGCCAATCGGCTTATGTAAGGTCTTAGTTCCTGGGCGACCTTCCCCCAAAGGGGCATCCCATCTTAGACTCAAGGTCACCACCTCTGGCACTAACACCCCTTTGTTGGGTTCATCAGCTCCATGATACTTTGTGCCTAAATACTCAATCCGATCTTCTAGAACATTGCCATGATGAAGACTTTGACCAGCATCATCAAGATAGTATTTATACCAAAAATGATATCCTCCCACTTTACTAGATGAACTCGCCTGTTCGCCAACAAAAACGTGTTCAAATCCTGACGCATCGCTTTGGGATCCAGCTCTTCCAAGAGTAAACCAAGTTTCTTTAATCATTGCTGCCATTAAATTTTGAGAAATAATGAGATTAAGGGATGATTCGAGAAAACGTTGGGCAATTTCAATGGGAGGGGTGGGAAGAATGGCATCAATGAAATCCAGTTCTTCTTGGGTTTCCGCAAATGTAACCTGTTCACGGGCAATTCGCTCTAAGGCATAATTATCAAACAGATGTTCACATAATTGGTAAGTCTTTTGCTTGGATGGGGGGATAAAGACCTCAGAAAGTACCCGATGCTCAGAAGCAACAGAAGTGGCGCGTTCATCTACCACAACATAACCTCTTGAGGAGTCTTTTTCTTCACTCGGTCTTAAAGCCGGAATCCCATTCCCCTGTTGGTCAGCATTCCAGATTTCTTGGAAAATATTACTTGAATTAGACATTTTTACTCTTTATTTTGATTTAAAAATTTAATTCCCCAATATAATTAGGTTCTCAAGAAATTAAGATTATGTATTTAACTCGTAGGCAAATAGTGAAACTTAGTAGTTGGGGGCTAGCTATTTTATGGAGTTTTAGTTTGAGAATTGGCGGAGATCAACTCATCTTAGTATCGGCTAACGCTGTTACTGCGCCTAGTGGCGTAGTATCTTTTAACAAGTCCCCTCGTTTAATTGATGCTCATACAACTTTCAGTGCCAGTAATGTTCCAGGTGCTATTTATTATTTTAAACTCCGCCCACTTAGAAAACCATAGTTTTATTTTTAATCACTATTCTCTATTCCCTGTTCCCTGTTCCGATGCCCTAAAGGATTCCCGATGGTTATCCGCAGGTGTATCCTTTAGGACTCGAAGCGAATCCTTTAGGGCTGTTCCCTCGAATAGATAGCTAAAACTACTGGTTTCAAACTAGATGCGGTTTAATGTTTAATGTTGAGTTACCTCAAGATGTAACAGAAATAATAGATCCTAATGGTAAATTAGAAACTAAGCCTTGGGGAATGAAAGAATTTGCTATTCTCGACCCTGCGGGGGTTTGTATAACTTTTTGTGAATCAGCTAATAATAATCATGATTAAAAATTGAGAAAAAACTAGAGATTTCATTAAAAGTTAGTTAACTAGTAAGAGTAAAATTACTAATTTCTTTTAAATCTAGATGAGTCACAGACGTATTGTTCTCAAATTAACGATTAAGACAATATTCTAAATCGTTCAATTCAGCAGAATACATCGGGCTAAACCACTTCGCCATAACCTTTTGAGTTGATAGTTGAGCCATAAATTGATTGACTGTAGCTTGCCACTGAGGATCGTCATTGGGTAAAAGAAGCCCGTAAAAATTACAGGTTAAGGGTAGTTTAGGTTGCAAAACATAATTGTTTACTGGTAAATTTTGTCGAGCCATTTCTTCTAGAGAGAGGATACTATCACTGACAAAGGTATCTATGTTGCCCTCAACAACAGCTTTGATAGCTTCTGCTCGTCCTTGCATTCCGGTAAAATATACTATCTTGGCTTCGGGATAGTTAGTTTGAATAAATTCTTCAGTGGTGGTATTTTCTAAAACTCCCACTTGTAAACCTTCTAAATTTAGATTGGGATTGATTTGAGTTTCACGCTCTTTTTGAGTCAGAAAACGAGTCCCTGTTGTCCAAAATGGAATAGAAAAGGCTATTCCTTCGATATCTTGGCGGATGGTATTAGGACCACATTCGAGATGAACTGTGTCCTCTTGAATGAGAGAAAAACGGTTTTCTAAAGTAGAGGGTAGCTCTACTAATTCTATGCCTAAATCCCAACCGATCTCTTGCGCTAAATGTTCTTGAAGTTCGACAGCCAAATTACCACAGTACCCAGTCCAGCCTTCTTCCTCATCGATGTAACCAAAGGGAGGGGCATCGCGACGCATCGCGACTTTTAGTATCCCAGTTTGACGAATCTCATCGAGAATAGTACCTTTTCTCTGGGAAATTGGTGATTCTACGGTGGGAGGAATAATCGGAACTGGGATTTTTTTGCCATAAGCAACTTCTAACTGCTTAGGCGTGAGAGACTGAATAATCTCCAGATTCATGGGCTTGTCTTGACTGATAGCTTGGGTATAATTTGAAGTTAAGTAAGGTAGAAACTCAGAGCGTTCCCGTAAGTAAGCTTCAAAAAAAGCCACATTTAATCCCTTGAAGTATTCTCGTCCAAATTCTTGATATTGACCGATCAAAAACGAAGGAATCGATTCAGCATCTTCCGAACTCATTTCACTGGTGGCAAAATGGGTTCCTGGTTTAAATAAAGCCAAATATTTGGGTTCAGAATTCACCCAGACAAAGGGATGAATTTGTTCTATAGCCACGGGAGCTATTAAATCTTCGCTGCCAGCAGTTATCAGTAGGGGAATATCAATTTCACCCATGCCTTCTGGACCAAAAATACCACTGGCAAGAGGATGGGCAGCAAGGGCAGCTTTAATTCTTGGATCGCCTAACTCAAAATTTTCTGGAGGTAAGTATTGAGCGCGACACTGCAAATATAAGGATGGGTTTAAGATAACCTCTTCTTGGTTACAGGTTTTAGTCAAATGAGCATAATCGAGTTTAGCCCCTGCTAGGGAAAGGACGGTAGTACCTCCGAGAGAATCTCCCATCACCCCAATTTGCTTTAAATTAAGTATTTTTTTCCATTGCAGATCGCTGGCAGCTAATTCTTCTAGGTGATCGATTAAAAACGAAATTTCTTGGGGACGATTAAGAAATTCAATGGGACTAAGCAGTGTATTCAGTTTACCTTCGAGATAGTTTTCACGATAGGCAAGATCACTACCGACATGATCTGGGACTAATACCACAAAGCCGTAAGAAGCCATATGTTCGGCAATAGAAACAAAATTTTCTTTAATTGAGCCAAATCCGTGAGAGATAATTACAATTGGTGCAGTTTGATTTAATCCTTGAGGAATATAGATATCTACCCCGAAGTCATAGTTTACAGAAAGCCCTTGTTCAGTCTGACGTAAAGCAGGATTAGTAACCGTAATGGTTTCTCGCCTCAAGTCATAAGTTCCAGGTTGACTCAAGTCGGATAGCTTTTCCACAGTTAAATCCGACTGCGATTCTGCTTCCATTCTGGCTTGAGTTTCAATTGCTGCTACAACTGCCTCATTGTATTCTAAATAGACATCTAAGGTATTTTTTAGTTTCAGTAAGTCCCCAGCATTGAGTTCAATACTTTTAGTAGGAAATTGGGCAATAACATCGAGAATCGTCCATCCTTCTCCGTTAGATTGAGCAGCAGCCCCGATTAATGCTGCTCTTAGTCCATAAAATCCATTACGTTGATAACTAAAACGAACTATTTTTCCTATTTGTTCTAAAGCTTCCCTTCCCAGAGGTGAATAGGTTAAATTGTAAACCTGTCTCACATCATAATCCAGACTTTGCTGTAGTCCTTGACGTAACTGCGCTATCATGGTGTCGTCTAAAATCAAAGTAAATAGCTTGAGATCTCCAGTTATTTCTCCTGTTTCGGCAAAGGTTTCTAGGGAATCAAGAGATAAAGAAACTTCTAAAGGGCTATTAAGGGATAAATTGATTTTTTCGGCGCTTAAACAGGGACGAGCCGTAATAAATTCAACTACAGCAACGGTAGTTGCCATCAAACTAGTTAATGAAGTTATTCTAAAGAAAACTTTAGTTAAACCTCTTGTAACTCTTTTCATGATTTTCAATTCTTTATCTCTTGAGAGAAAAAGCTAACTATAAAACTATCTAATACTGTTTTTTAACTCATTCTGGAAAGGTGTCAAGCACCAAAAATTACTGCATCGGGAATCTCGTATAGAAGCCAAATTGTACAACAAACGGGCTTTTGAAGGGATCTAGCCAACAGTAAATCAATAGCTCTTAAAATGATGAAGCAAAGCTTAATCCAAGTAAGTTAAGCCAACTTCCCCCACACTTTTTTTCCCTCATCCTTGAAAGAGTCTAAATTATGGTTACTTGTAGCTGATGAAAAATTAATAAATTCTAGACTAATACCAAAAAGTAGAGAATGTAGAGCTACTGTGAAGATAATCAATCTCATGATCTTCAATTATTGACAACATGACTTCTAACGAACTATTAACTCTTGCCCTTTTACTCTCTCCAGGAATGCTACTCTCAATATTGATTATGTTGACCTTTTCCAAAGGTGGTTGAGGTACCTATAGACGTAGCAAGATGAGGGAAAGATCTAGCCTACCTTTCCCTCTCAAGAAATGATTTATTTCCCACATTATTCCGATTCTGGGCTTTCCCCGGCTTCAGAAGTTTGATTGAGAGAATCAGAGCCAAAAACACTCTCTTCCAAATCTCTACGCTTTTCCATTTGACAGAGAAAATAACCAGTCATCATAGCGGAAGCTAAGAGATGAGCTAAATTTTCTTTATCTGTTGTAACTTTAATATTGAAGTCGCCTGTAGGCAGCATCCCTACTAAACCTTGAACATTCTGGGAGATAATTTGTTTGACTTCTGGACTGGCAGATTGAGCAATTCTAGATAATACTTCCGGGTGTTGCTCCCGAAGATATTGCATGAGGTCATTGCAATCTTGGTTTTGTTGTTCAGAATCGAGAAAATCGAAGTTAAAGATCATTCCTTTCCAAATTTTGCATACATTCCCCCTCTACTTTTACACAATGTTGACTCGAATCGCTAGTAATTGAAAAAATAGGCTCAAGAAATACGGAATCTTTACTTAAGTGAAAAGAAGATGTAGCTTTGAATTGAGCTTGATCAAGAAGCTAACATTTGTTGAATTTCAAAATATTGGTGAAACTTATCAGTAACTTCTAGCCAATAGGAACGACCGTCAGCTTGGGGTTTTTTCCGAATAAAACCTAACTCTACAAGTTCTGAAACCTGTTGATAAGCACTACTTCCCCGCAGTTCAATTAACTCTGTTTGTAAGATGGGGTTTTTAAGAGCGATCGCAGCTAAAGTTCTCAATGCTCCTTTCCCTAATTCGGCTGGAATTAAATCTTTGAGTAAACTATTATAGGCAGATTTGAGTTGTAGGCTATAACCTAAATTTGTTTCGACAATTTCTAAAGCACTATCGCGATGAGCATAGTCATTCATTAATTCGATTAAACCTTCTTGGATAATTTCGCGGTCGGCAAAATCATCGGATGGGCGATCGCCATTTGTTTCAGATTCCAATAAAGTTCCGATCTCTTCGATCGAAAGAGGTCGTCCTTTGATGTAGAGAATTGCCTCAATTTTTGTTGCTAGTTTCATGCCTTCTTCTATCCTATTGATTCAGACTCAGATAACACCGTGATTAGGGATGCTTCTTACGCGATTGCGGTGCGCTTCTTAATCAGAAGCCTCTCTTATGCGAAGCCCTAAAGGATTCCCTTCGGTCTCGGTATCCTTTAGGACACGGTCAAAATTGGGAAAAAATGACCCACTGGACCACTTCCTTGCCCAATATCTAAAGCATATTTTAAAGCTGTAGTAAGATAGCTTTTACCTAGTTTAACCGCTGTAAATAAATCTTTTCCTTTAGCTAAATTAGCAGCGATCGCTGCTGAGAGAGTGCAGCCAGTACCATGAGTATTCTTGGTTTTAACGATTTCGCCAGTTAAAACTTCCCAATTATCTCCATCATAATAGACATCAACCCCTTGCAATTTCCCTGGCATTGAACCTCCTTTGAGCAAGACTACTTTAGCCTGTAGTTCCTGATGAATTATTTGACAAGCTTGTTTCATTGCTTCTAGGGTATTAATCTCAATGCCACTGAGAATTTGAGCTTCGTAGCGATTAGGAGTGACAATCAGAGCCTGGGGGAATAAGAGCTTAGTTAAACTAGAAATAGCGAGATCATCTATTATTTTAACTCCAGCACGAGTTACCATTACAGGATCGACCACTAGATTAGTGAGATGATGTTGCTCTACTTGTGCTGCTACTTCTTCAATAATTTCCTGGTTAAATAACATCCCCGTCTTAACTGCATCTACCCTGATGTCTTTGATCACTGTCTCTATCTGAGCAGCCACCATCGAGCTTTCTATAGGAATAACTTGAGTTACTTCTACGGTATTCTGAGCAGTGACACAAGTGATAGCACTTGTGCCATGAACTCCATGAAAAGCAAAGGTACGTAAATCTGCTTGAATTCCCGCACCACCACCACTATCAGAACCAGCAATAGTCAAACCTACCTGAGTCATCTACTAAACTTTAACTCTGCGAGTGAGAAGTGCCTCGATTTATCGAAGGGGTCGCTCCGCGCACCTGCGGTGAGAAAACGAGCGCGACAACTTAACAATTTAGACATACAATCTTTATAGAGCAAGGCTTTGAGTCATTGTATAATACTTGTGTACGAGACATCGAGCTATAAATTGCTGTAACTTCGTACAAAACCAACGCACCATGACAATTTGGATATGGGTTCGACAAAATAGTTTTGTCGGTAAAAATCCAAGCGTACTCTGATGTATGAGTGTTTCTACAATACGAGTAGTACCGCAGGACTTGCGGGGAAAGAAATTGTCTGTCAATTGGTCGTACTGTCGGGGGTGCATAGTAGCTGCTGTGTATCTAGATAAGTGGCACGGGGCAGAAAGCTCTCAGTCGCGAGATTGGGAAGCTCTCAAT
>JASJDB010000001.1 GCA_030065315.1 Xenococcaceae cyanobacterium MO_167.B52
GTAGCAGAAAATGCCAACCAAGCAGAACAGATTGTGGATGATACCTATCAGACTATTGTCAACAGTACTGACAATATGGATTTAACTGTAAACAGTATTCTGAATCTGCGGACTACAGTAGGTGAGACAGCTAAAAAAATGAAGCGTTTAGGAGAATCTTCCCAGAAAATTTCCCAAGCTGTCTCTTTTATTGAAGAAATTGCCCTAAGAACTAATATATTAGCGATTAACGCTACTGTTGAGGCTGGACGCGCAGGGGAATACGGACAAGGTTTCACTATCGTTGCGGAACAAGTCGCTGGTTTATCAGAACAATGTGCAGCAGCAACCAAAGAAATTGCCAGTATTGTCGCAGCAATTCAAGGGGAAACTCAGGAGGTCAACCAAGCTATGGAATCAGGTACAGCCCAGGTGGTAGAAACTACCCGCCTAGTAGAATCTACCAAAGAAAGTTTAGGACTAGTTCTAGAAAAATCCCAAGAAATTAACCTACTGATGAGTTCTATTTCTGAATCAACCGTATCTCAGGCAAAGACTTCCCAAAATGTTACTAACCTGATGCAAAAAATTGCCAACTTATCTGAAACCACATCGAAATCTTCCAAGGAAGTAGCACAATCAATTGTTGAAACGGCTCAAGTAGCTGAAAAATTGGAGTCTGCTGTAGCTCAATTTAAAGTAGCTGAATCATACTAAATTATTTATTCCCCCCACTATTAATAATAGTAAAAAAATAAGTTAAACAGAATATTTTCTTGACCAAAACTTTTTTTACTTTAAATAGTTGTTATTAAATCAATATATCCCCCTATAAACTCTGAATTATTATGATTAACAAACAAAAAGCTACTAGGTTACAATTAAAAGCAAATCCTCAATATAAATATCATTTAATTTTTGACCTTATAGAATCAATCTTATTTAAATATACTGGGCGTTTTAGATCGAGGATATTGTTATTAAGTTTGAGTAGCTTAATTTTACCAACTTTAGTTGTTCCATTACTTCCTAATTCTTGGGAGCAAAAAATTTTAACTCAAATATCGATAACTGCTCAAGCTCAACAATCTCAAGAACTAGCAACTCAAAAAACCGTTCTTAAAATTGGTGTTTTAGCAAAACGAGGAACAGAAAAAGCTTTGAGTCAATGGCAACCATTAGCAGAATATTTGTCTACTAATATTCCAGAATATACATTTCAAATAGTACCTCTGAATTTTGAGGAAATTTATCAAGCTGTTGAAGACAATGGCATAGATTTTATTATTGCCAACTCTGGGATGTATGTAGATTTTGAAGCCAATTATGGAGCAAATCGAATTGCTACTCTAAAAAACCTGAGATTGGGCAATCCCTATACTATTTTCGGGGGAGTAATTTTAGTAAAAGCCGACCGCCAAGATATTAACACTTTAAAAGATTTAAAAGGTAAAACTTTTATGGCGGTAAACGAAACCTCTTTGGGTGGTTGGCAAATGGCTTGGGGTGTTCTTCAAGAAGAAGGCATCGATCCTAAAAAACATTTTCAGGAGTTAAGTTTTGGTAATACACACGATACTGTAGTAACAGCAGTACTTAAAGGCGAGGTTGATGCGGGGACAGTGAGAACTGACACCCTAGAACGTATGTCAGCAGAAGGCAAAATTAAACTAGCAGACTTTAAGATTATCAATAAGCAACAAGACCCCAGTGGTAAGTTCCCTTTTGTTCATAGTACTCCCTTGTATCCTGAGTGGCCCTTTGCTGTAGCCAAAGATGTTCCTATAGAAATATCAGAAAAAGTATCGGCTGCTTTACTCAGTATGCCGTCTGATAGTCCAGCAGCTATTGCTGCTAAATCTGAAGGTTGGACTATTCCCTTCAACTATCGACCCGTACATGACTTATTTCTCGATCTCAATATTGGTCCTTATGAGGACTTAGGAGAAATTACTCTAACGCAGCTTATTCAAAAACTTTGGATTTTTATTGTAGGAGCTTTATTAGGTTTAGCTGCTCTAACAATTTATTTCCAAAAACGCAGTTTGGCTCAACAAACACTAAACCAACAAGCCTTAAACGAACTAAATAAATCTCTAGAAAAAAATGCCGAAGAGCAGCGTCAACAAAAAGAACAACAACGCCGAGAAAAAGAACAGCTAGAAACAGCTATTTATACCCTCATAGATGAAGTTTCCGATGCCACAGACGGGGATTTAACCGTTAGAGCTAACCTAGACTCGATGGAACTTAGTACTGTTGCCGATTTATTTAATGCCATTATTGATAACTTGCAAGAAATCGCCGTTGAAGCCAAACAGTCCACTAGCCAAGTTGGTTCTTCTTTAAAGCAAAATGAAGTAGCGATTCGGACTTTAGCAGAGCAGGCTATTGCTGAAGCTCAAGAAACTCGCGATACCTTGATGTCTGTCGAACAAATGTCCCAATCGATTCAGGCAGTAGCAGAAAATGCCAACCAAGCAGAACAGATTGTGGATGATACCTATCAGACTATTGTCAACAGTACTGACAATATGGATTTAACTGTAAACAGTATTCTGAATCTGCGGACTACAGTAGGTGAGACAGCTAATAAAATGAAGCATTTAGGAGAATCTTCCCAGAAAATATCCCAAGCTGTCTCTTTTATTGAAGAAATTGCCCTAAAAACCAATGTATTGGCGATTAATGCTAGTGCTGAGGCAGATCGAGCAGGAGAATACGGACAAGGATTTGCGATCGTTGCCGAACAAGTTGGTGCATTAGCAAAACAATGTGCAGCAGCAACTAAAGAAATTGCCAGTATTGTCGCAGCAATTCAAGGGGAAACTCAGGAGGTCAACCAAGCTATGGAATCAGGTACAGCCCAGGTGGTAGAAACCACCCGCCTAGTAGAATCTACCAAAGAAAGTTTAGGACTAGTTCTAGAAAAATCCCAAGAAATTAACCTTCTGATGAGTTCTATTTCTGAATCAACCGTATCTCAGGCAAAGACTTCCCAAAATGTGACTAACCTGATGCAAAAAATTGCCAACTTATCTGAAACCACATCGAAATCTTCTAAGGAAGTAGCACAATCAATTGTTGAAACGGCTCAAGTAGCCCAAAAACTAGAATCTACCGTAGCTCAGTTTAAAGTAGCTAATTAGTCATTAGTCATTAGTCATTCAAAATTCGTAACTCAAAATGGATACAGAACAACAAATTCGCCTGAATTTTCTCGATGAGGCTGAAGAATATTTTGATCGCATGGAATCTACCCTTTTAGGATTAGCTGATACTACCATTAATCTAGAAAAGGTAGACCTTGTCTTGCGTGCTGCTCATTCTATTAAAGGAGGGGCTGGGATGATGGGATTTGTTACTTTGAGCAAGGTTGCCCATCGTCTCGAAGATTTTTTCAAAATTTTGCGGGTTCGTTATGCTTCTAGTCAAATTGCAACGGAAATAGAAACCCTTTTACTACAAAGTGTAGATTCCTTACGCCACATTGCAGAGTTGAATCGTCAAGGACTAGAGGTAATAGATTCTGATATTAGCGATCTTGATGAGATACTGGTAGTGGAGCGCACTCAACCCATTTTTGATAAGTTACAACAGCATCTGGGAGATTTAGAAGCTGAAGACGAAGATGCTTTAATGGCACAAAATGAAGATTTCGATCCAGCTTTACTTGTCTTTGAAGAAGGTGTCGATACGGTTTTAGACCGCTTTGAAACTCAGTTAAAAGAACTAAGAATTGGAGAACTAGCTGAAGAATTAGCTACCATTGCCGAGGAATTAATCGGTTTTGGCAAGATGGCAAATCTTCAACCCTTTACCCAACTTTGTCAGTCGATCCAACAACAAGCTGAAACCCTATCGAATCAGGAGATTGAACCTTTAGCGGAGCAAGCTTTAAAAACTTGGAGGAGATCCCACGCTTTAGTTTTAAGAGGAAGTATTGAGAAATTACCCTCTTGTCTGGAAGGTAGTAACTTGGGTAATACTGCTACTATTCAATCCAAAACTAAAGTAGATATCGACCCGTTAGAGGATAGTTCTTTAGAACTGAGTGGCTTGCAATCAGCATTTGAAATAGCAGAAACTAAAGTAGATATCGACCCGTTAGAGGATAGTTCTTTAGAACTGAGTGGCTTGCAATCAGCATTTGAGATTGCTGAAGAAAGACAATCTACAATTCCACAAGAAGCCGAAAAGCCTTCACCATCTTTCTTACCACAAAGAACTCCATCGGTAGACAAAATCGAAAAGATGGTAAGAGTACCTGCATCTCAAATCAAACAATTTAACACCTTGTTTGAACAACTGATTTTAAATCGCAACAGTATCAATGTGCGATTACAACAATTAGAAAAGGTCATTTCCTTGATGACTCAAAGAATGTCTCAAATGGAAAATTCTAATACTCAACTAAAACAATGGTATGGTCGCGCCTCCCTAGAAGGGTTTCTGACTAACAAAGAACAAGCAATAACCAATGTAGTTAGTCCCTTGAGAGGTAATCGAGATCGCTTTGATAGCTTAGAAATGGATACTTATAGTGACATTCATCTGATCTGTCAAGAACAAATAGAAACCATCGTTCAACTGCAAGAAGTCGCTACAGATATCAAGCTAGGAATACAAGACATTAATCAATCAGTTCGCGACCTTCATTACACTACCAAATCGATGCAAGGTAACGTTACTCGTACTCAAATGTTACCCTTTTCTGAAGTGGTCAAACGTTTTCCCAGAGTAATTCGTGATCTTAATCTTCAATTTAATAAACAGGTTAACCTGAAAATTATCGGTGAAAATACCCTTCTAGACCGGAGTGCAATTGAAGCTCTAAGCGATCCTTTAATGCATCTGTTACGTAATGCTTTTGACCACGGTATAGAAGACTCCGAAACTAGAATTAAGGCAGGTAAACCCCCATCAGGAACAATTACCATACAAGCCAAGAATCAAGTTACTTACACTGTAATTACCCTTAGCGACGATGGTGGTGGTATTTCTCTGGATAAAATACGCGATCGCGTGGTAACTATGGGTATTCCTAAATCTGATATTAACAAGATACCAGAAGCCGAACTACTTGAATTTATCTTTGAGCCTGGATTTAGTACCGCCAAACAAGTTACACAACTTTCGGGTAGAGGAGTGGGAATGGATGTGGTTAAGACTAATCTGCAAGAGATTCGTGGTGATGTCAAAGTAGCTACTAAACCAGGAAAAGGTACAACATTTACCCTGAGAATTCCTTTTACTTTATCGATTTTAAGGGTAGCAGTAATCGAACAAGCTGGTATTATTATTGCCATTCCTGCTAATAGTATTCGAGAGCTTGTACCTTTAAAGCCAGAACTAATAAAAACCTCAGAAAACACTAAAAATCTACTTTGGAATCAGACAGAAATTCCTTTAGTAGAAATCGAAAAAACTTTAGTTTATCGACGTTTACATCAAAATCTCAATTTAACTGGTAATCCGATTATAGATAAAACTATGGCTATAGTAATCGGAGATGAAAAATTCTCGGCAGCACTACAAATTAGTCATTTTTGGTATGAGCAAGAATCTACCATTAGACCTATTGATAGCCCTATTCCTTTACCGCCAGGTGTTATTAGCTCCGTAGTTTTCGGTGATGGTAAAGTTATTCCTTTAGTTGATCCTACATTACTAGCCAATGAATGCTTAGAAAAACAATTTATTAATGATTCCTCGAATAAAAATCTTACAACAACTCACAATCTATCTGCCACTAAAACTATTTTGGTAGTAGATGATTCCATTAATGTTCGTCGCTATCTCAGTTTAACCCTAGAAAAAGCTGGGTATCGGGTAGAGCAAGCCAAAGATGGTCAAGAAGCTGTAGATAAATTGCTTGGTGGACTATCTGTACAAGCTGTTATTTGTGATATTGAAATGCCTCGACTAGATGGTTATGGGGTTCTCGAAGAAATCAAAGAAAAAGCAGAATTTGCCAAACTTCCCATAGCAATGTTAACTTCTCGTAGTAACGAAAAACATCGCAAACTAGCAATTAATTTAGGAGCTTCAGCTTATTTTTCTAAGCCCTATAATGAACAAGAATTATTAAATAAACTAGCCACAATGGTAATGTCATAAAGGTTTTGTTATGGCTTTAATCAATTGATAACTCAATACGATATTTCCAGGGAAATTACGATATTTCCCGAAGCAATGCTGCTTTATTCTCTTATTATACAGATTAAGGGATAATAGTTAGCTTAATAGGGTGGAATCATCCTGGTAGAATGTAATGATGTCTAGTTTTAATTCTCTAGAAGCAGCTTTAAAACACTTTTTTGGCTATGATCGCTTTAGGGTAGGACAAAAGGAAATTATCGAAGATGCGATCGCAGGTAAAGATTTACTGATTATAATGCCTACAGGTGGGGGCAAGTCTCTTTGTTTCCAGCTACCAGCTTTGCTCAAATCGGGTTTAACTATTGTTGTCTCTCCTTTGATTGCTTTGATGCAAGATCAGGTAGATGCCCTACAAGATAATGGTATAGGTGCAACTTTTCTTAATAGTACTCTATCCTATGAGGAAGAAAGATCGCGTCAACAAGCAATTCTTACAGGTAAAATTAAGTTACTTTATGTGGCTCCCGAAAGATTATTAAATTCTCGCTTTAGTGGGTTTCTTTGCCATATTTCGGAAAATATTGGAGTAAACGCGATCGCAATTGATGAAGCGCACTGTGTTTCAGAATGGGGACACGATTTTCGTCCTGAATACCGCAAACTGAAACAACTACGCCAACAATATTCCCAGATACCTATATTAGCCCTAACTGCTACTGCCACCAAAAGAGTCCAACAAGATATTATTCAACAGTTGGAATTACGCCAACCTACCACCCATCTTGCCAGTTTTAACCGTCCCAATCTCCATTACGAAGTCCAACCGAAAGAAAAAAACAGCTACTATCAATTACTAAAAGCGATTCGTCAAGAGTCAGGATCGGGCATAGTTTATTGTCTCAGTCGTCGTCGAGTAGATGAAATTGCTTTTAAACTCAACAATGATGGCATAGAAGCTTTACCTTATCATGCGGGAATGGAACCAGAAGCGAGATCCCAGAATCAAACTCGTTTTCTCAGAGATGATATTAGGGTAATTGTGGCAACTATTGCTTTTGGGATGGGAATCAATAAACCCGATGTGCGGTTTGTCTTTCACTACGATATTCCTAAAAGTTTAGAAAGCTTTTATCAAGAGTCAGGAAGAGCGGGAAGAGATGGAGAAAATGCTAAATCTATTCTCTTTTTCAGCTTTGGAGATATCAAAAAAGTTGACTATCTTATCGAACAAAAACCTGATGTTAGCGAACAAAGAATTGCCCGTCAACAACTCAATCAAGTAATCGATTATGCAGAAGGAACTGATTGTCGTCGTACCATTATTTTGCGTTATTTTGGCGAAAGATTTTCAGGAAATTGTGGAAAGTGTGACAATTGTTTAAATCCTAAACCCATAGAAGATTGGACAATCGAAGCCCAAAAGTTTCTCTCTTGTGTTGCTCGTTGTCGAGAAAGATTCGGGATGACTCATGTTATAGATGTGCTGAGAGGTTCACGGAAAAAGAAAGTCGAACAATATGGACATCATCTTCTATCTACCTACGGTATTGGTAAGGATAGAAGTATTGCAGAGTGGAAAATGTTAGGGCGTTCTCTGCTTCATCAAGGCTTATTAGGAGAAACTAATGATGGCTATCGCATTCTCAGATTAAATAAGCGTAGTTGGGAGATTCTTAAAAAGCAACGTTCGGTAGAAATTGCAGTTGATATTAAACATAAATCTACTGGTGACAAAGCTTATAATCCTCGCCAAGCAGAAGCAGAAGTTCTCTACGACAAACTCAAAATCTTACGCAAACAAGTTGCTGATTTACAGTCTGTTCCACCCTATGTAATTTTTGCTGACTCTAGCTTGAAATTAATGGCACAACTCCAACCTCAAAATACTAAACAGTTTAGTAATATTTCTGGAGTTAATAGTTATAAATTACAACAGTATGGCGAAAAATTCTTATCTGTAATTCAAGATTTTGTGCGATCGCAAGAATTGCCTAAAAAATTACCAGGAAAAAGTAATATGCAGACTTTACAGCTTCATCAACAAGGTTTGAGTATCGCAGAAATCGCAGAAGCAAGAGGTTTAACCGTAAGTACCATTTGTACTCATCTGGGAGAATTATTAGAGATGAATCAACCAGTAGCTTTAAACAAATTAATCGATCCTAGTATTCAGAAAGTCATTTCAGAAGCTATTGAAAAACATGGAGATAAATCTCTTAAAACTCTCAAAGAAGCATTGGGAGAAAGTTACAGTTACAACGAAATTAAATTAGTAGTGGGATGGTGGCGCAGTCAGGGAAACATTTAACATTTATCATTTATCATTTAACATTTATCATTTAACATTTATCATTTATCATTTATCATTTATCATTTATCATTGCAGGAATAGTAAAGTAAAAAGTGCTTCCTTCTCCATAGACACTATTTACCCAAATTGTTCCCTGATGCTGTTCTACTATATTGCGACAAATAGCCAGTCCTAAACCTGTACCTCCTTTACGTTTGGAGTCAGAAGGATCGACTTGTTTGAACCTTTCAAAAATACTTTCTAACTTATCTGAGGGTATACCCCTACCATGATCTTCAACTGCGAAAAGAATGCTCTGATTTTCCTGATCTTGCTTTACTGCACTTAAGGTAATATTGCTGCTGGGTGCAGAAAATTTGATTGCATTACTCAGAAGATTAGTTAATACTTGAATTATGCGATCGCTGTCCCCTTGAAAGTTAAGATCTGATTCAAGAATTTGAATGTCAATTTTGGCTTTATTTGCTAGGATTTGCACCCGATCCATAGCACGTAACATCAATTCTTTGCTATTTACCTGTTGCTGAATCAATTCAACTGTGCCAGATTCTAGATATTCTAGTTCCAACAAATCGTTAACTAGCTTTACTAAATGTTTGGCACTGCTGTTGCCAATATCTAGTAAATGTTTGCCTTTTTGACTTTTAGGATCAACTTTATCTTCAGCTAATAGGCTCAATACACCACGAATCGCAGTTAGAGGGGTACGTAATTCATGACTTACCACAGAAACAAATTCATCTTTCTTCTTTTGAATTGCCTTTTGCTCGGTAATATCTTCCCCAATACATATTACCCCTGTAGATTGTCCTTGAGTATTACGTAATTGGGTTGAATTCCAAGCAATAATTTTTTCAGTTTTTGATTTGGGAAAAATTACTGTTTGTTGATGAGAAAGGGAGCTATTAAAACTAGGTTGAAGTATATTATTGTGTATGGCTTTTGCTTCTTCTTGCCCTTGAATAGGTAAAAAGTCAGTAAACCAGTTTTTTCCTGTTATTTCACTCAGATTGTAGTCAGCTAGTTTTAGTAGGAAAGGATTAGCGTAGTTTATGTTGCCTTGAGTATCAAGACTCATGACTAATAACCCCACATTTTCTAGTAAGCTACGCCAGCGTCTTTCAGATTCTTTTAAACTTGCTTCACTCTTTTGCAGGGCAATTTGAGCCTTTTCTTTGCGAGTCAATTCTTTCTGCAACAAATTGTAAGCATTTTGCAACTCTTCTGTGCGTTGAAGTACTTTGACTTCTAGTTCACTTTTAGCCTGTTTCAGTTCAATTTCTGCTAGTTTGTAAGCGGTGATGTCTTCTGCAATACCCAAGATATGTTCGGGTTGATGGAGTTCATTATAAATGGGAATTTTAATGATTCTGATAATTTTATGTTCGGGTTGTCCTTCATAAATAGACTCTTGAGGTATTTCTATTAAATTTCCTTTCCTGATAACTTCTTGATCTTGTTGGTTAAATCTTTCGGCTTGAGCTAGAGGAAAATAATCATAGACAGTTTTGCCTAAAGCTTCTTGAGCCTCCAAACCTAATAATTTTTCTGTAGCAGGATTCCATAACTGAAATTTACCAAAGTTTTCGGCATGAGCATCTTTAACAAATACTGCCACAGGAAGATGCTCAATAATAGTTTGCAAAAATTGCCGAGTTTGCTGATTTTGTTGCTCTGCTAGTTTCCTTTGTCTCAGTTCTTGATAATTTCTATTAATTAGTTCTGCCTGTTGAATTGCGATCGCAACTTGGTTTCCAATCTGTTTGATGCAGTTAAAGTCAGATTTTTGCCACTGTCGAGGCTCTTGGCAATGATGAGCAATTAGCAATCCCCAGAGCTGATTATTTTCTTCTGGTTCAACTCGCTCACCTGATTTTGGCAGTAGAATAGGTGCTACTAAATTTGCCTTGATATCAAAGCTTTCTAAAAACTCTTGGTGACACTCATCGATATTACCACTACTCACATTTGCGATCGCTGTTACCTCACCCTGTCGATATTTAAGAGTCCAAGATTCTTCAAAACAAGGGTCTTTGATAATACTATTGATCAATGACCAGCGATCTTCACTAACTGATTCTACTGTAACGATACCACTCCAGTCTGGTTCAAAACGATAAACAATTACGCGATCGCACCTTAGTAGCTCTCTTAATCCATCAACTGTTGCTTGTAAGATATCCGACAAATTTAGGGATTGCCGAATCTTGAGAGCTACAGTAGCAATAAGACGATTAGTTTCTTGTTCTGATGAAGCCATGACAATGGTTTTGCCTAAGAACTTTTCGGTTAATTACGGTGCTGCTAAGTTATTAGTTCCTCAACAATGCTAGAACTTTCCCAGTAAAACAATCAATTAAGGTTTAAGGGAACAGACAATAGAACATTACAAACGTTTTTTAGCTCTCGATGTTTTCTTGAGTTAATTGAATGTACCTCACCTATTTGACACAGGCTATATCTATCTATTTTTTAATGATAATTTGGATTCTATTTCTATCCCTTGGTTTTTATTTAGGTATATAATTCTCAGGATAAAGACTTTAATTAAGTTTTACTAATTTCAGAGATTATTGGTTATATATCGTAATATTTGTTCATTAAAAATGAGTTTGTTCCTAATTTTCAGAAATAGTGTTTCCTTCACTCATGATTTTTAGCCTAACCATTTTCTCTCCGCCATCATCTAACTTCACTTCAATAGTTTCATTGGTGAGACTTTCAAGGCAATTAAGCAGAGAGCGCAAGTGAGGATTAGAAGCACCAGTTTCCACGTATAAACGATCTGCTACATTACTCATCCGTTTCCAAGTAGTATAGAGTTTGCCCACAATTTGTTCGAGATTAGTGGCTTGCTTGACTAAATCCGCAGCAGTGTTAACACAGTCTAAGCGCATAGCCTCATCCAAAGCCAGTTCCATATCAACTTGACCATCTCTAATAGTTTGGACTTGAGCAGCAGAATCCAAGTATTTAGCCAAGTTTCGTGCTTCAGAAGTCATTAATTTAACCGTATCGATATCGGGACTCTCGGCAACTTCTTTAGTAATTCCTTCTAGATGGAGATCGGGTAATTTTTCTAATTCTTTGACCAAAGGTGCAAGATGACGAGGTGGTAATGCTCCTGCTGCTGCTTTTTCTTTCACTTCTTCGGGTAACAATTCTGAAGTCATAGCTGTCCACTCATCAGACAGTTGTTTCACTTCCCTTCTAGTAATGCGATCGCCTTTTTGTGCAGCTTCACTGACTAATTTTTGCACTTCTGGATCGGCTTTCGCTGTTTCGACAAAAGCTCTCTTACTAAAATTATTAATACTACCAGGGTCTAATTGTCCTTCCGCTAATAAAGTATCTGCACTATTAGCTAATTGAATCAGAGCATAAGCTTGAGACTTGGTAATTTCGCGATTTTTCAGCCAATTGAGAAACCCTGAACCTCTACCTTCTCCACCTTTCTTTTCTCTGTCGCGAACTGCCCTGAGAATCCTACCACGCCAAATATCAGTTTGAAGATCAAAGCGATCGCATATTAACCATACCGCATCTAATTGTTGCTGAAAGTCCAACTCTTCTATAGCTTCATCTTCAGGATCGGGAAGATCGAAATTAAAATCAACAGGAGTTTCTAAGGCAGCAACTATTTCTTCTTGAGATACAGCAGAGTTATCCATAAATGATCAGGCAGTAGTAAACAATCCGTTCTCTACCTTACCAGCAAAAGAACCTTTGATTATACGGATATGATTATTTTTAGAACGATATGCTATATGGCGATCGTTTATCTGTATATTGAGAGATATAGCAAAAATATTATTAAGAAATTGCTAGTTTCGATCAGGAACTAAAAAACCTAGAGTCAGAGTTGATAATTAACAATTAAAAGTAGAGCTTAATTATATCAAATATAAATCAATCCTTAACAGCCAGAATTACGTTCAATCCTGAAATATTAGGAGGAAAACCGATTATTCGCGGGTTAAGAATTTCAGTAGCAATGATTTTAGAACTGTTAGCCAAAGGAGCGACAACACAAGAAATTTTAGAAGACTATCCAGATTTGGAATTAGCTGATATTCATGCAGCACTACTCTATGCTTATAGCCTAGTAGAAAATGAGGACGTATTTGAACGAGTCCCAGTTTCCCCCCAACCATGAGATTTTTATTAGATGTAAACGCAAGTGGCTCTCTATCAAAATTACTGTTAAACCTAGGTCATGATATTGTCTGCGTAGGTGATGTAGATGCAAAAATGACTAGGTTGCTAATTTAGATGGAATTATAATTATAAACCCAGAAGAAGCAAAAATTATTGCCAAAGTAGCAAAAAAAATTGCTAAGTACCTAAGCATAATTATTTACACATTAGATACCCTTCTATTACCTATTACCTATTGCCTATTGCCTGTTTTCTCTCCCAACTATGTAATTAATTTTGCACAACTACTTATTGACTAAAAAAATTATTAAAGACCAGGAGTGGTTTGAGCAAATAACTCTTTAAAATCAGAAGTAATAACTGCGGAAGGGTCATCTTCTAGTTTAGAAATTACATCAAAAGCTTTATTAATAGCTTCACTACAAGTTAAGGCTTTCACTACCAATTCTGCTACATCTGCTCTAGGAATACTAGTCTTAATTCCATTGGGTGGATTAGTGAAAAAATTATCATCCTTTCCTACTAAAAGTTCTCTTTTTCCTCCTGGCTCATCTAAGAGTCCTCCTGCTCTAATTATGGTGTAATTAATACCAGAATCAATTAAATAAGCTTCTGCTTTCCGTTTCCAAATTAAAATATTACCATTACCCAAACTATTAAGAGGATGATTAGGATTTGTCCCTCCCATAGAACCTACTAATACTATTTGTTTAACTTGGGCTTTTTTTGCAGCATCAATCTGATTTTTTTGTCCCAACCAATCTATAACTTCTGGATAACTATCGGGAGCAAAGTCAAATTCTGGTCTTTTTCCTGGTTGGGGTGGTGCTTTCATCCTAGGAATAGCACTAGTTAGAATTACTAAACTATCACAACCTTTTAGAGCAGATTCTAAAATAGCTTGATCTTTAATATCTCCGATAACAAAATTTTCTGTTGAATCAAATAATTCTTGAACTTTCTCTCTACTTCTAGCAAAACCAATTGGAGTAAATCGATCGCTGTGTTGACGGAGCTTTTTTAGTAGCAATGAACCTGTTTTTCCCGTTGCGCCGGTTACTAAAACTTTTTTAATAGCCATTTTCTGAATCAATAATTCCAGATTAATCAGCAATAGTCTATCAAGATTTAAGAGTGAGTTTAGTTAAAGTTTTTTAAACTAATTAGTTTGATTTTAAGAACAAAATATTTAGCCAGATAATTCTTAAAACTATGACAAATTCTGACAAGACCGAAAAGACATCCGATGATGGATAGAAATACCGTACTTTTGTAAAGCCAGACGATGTTTTTTAGTAGGATAACCCTTGTTAGAAACTAAATCATATTCAGGATATTCTGAAGCCAAACTAACAATTAAATCATCACGCCAAACCTTAGCCAAAATACTAGCAGCAGCGATCACAAAAGACTTTTGATCGCCTTTAATTATAGTTTTTTGAGGAATAGATAAACCAGGAATTAAAAATTTACCATCTACTAAACAAATATCAGGAGATGGTTCAAGTTTTAATACCGATCTTTTCATTGCTAACAAGGAAGCTTGCAGAATATTAAGCCGATCTATTTCTGCTACAGTTGCTTGAGCAATATACCAATGAGTAACCGTATTTTTTATAGGTTGGATTAAGTTTTTTCGCTTTTTGGGAGACAATTTTTTACTATCTTGAACCCCAATTTCTCTGAGTTTTTCAATAGCAGATAGGGGAAGTACTACGGCAGCAGCTACCACTGAGCCAAATAATGCACCCCTACCTACCTCGTCTATTCCAGCTATCAAAGTATCTCTATTAGTCAGTTCTGAGAGCAAATGACTCTCAAAACTGAGATAATTACTCATCAGCTATACGGGAACTTCTTTTTGAACAGAGGAACGACGACGACGACGACGACGACCATTAGTTGCTTCTTCACTTTCAGCACTAGCAGTATCAGCATTATCTACTGGTGTTTCCTCCACTGCTGTTGCTTCTACTACTGGTAATTTTGGTTCTACAGGTTCTTCTACAGATTTTGGTTCTACAGGTTCTTCTACAGATATAGATTCAGATATGGGTTCTTCTACTGGTGTATCAGAGACAATGGTTTCTGATTCATTCTGTGATGATTCAACTTCTTCTACTTTCTCGACTGCTGGATCTTCTTCTCCTGGTGCTTTGACATAGAGAATAACTGATTTAGGGTCTTTAAATTCTTTATCTAACCGCACTAAAGGAGATATACCCATCAAAGCATACAATTCCTGCTCAAATGAGGTCATTTCTACCGAGACTTTTTCTAAGGGGACTTCTTCTTTTCTAGGAGAGCGAGTAATAGTTCTAGATTTACGCTCATCGTTACCAGTAACGCGGTTGCGCTCTTTATCCAACTCCCTCGGAACATTAGCTATAGTTTCGGTTTCTGGTAAATCTTCCTTCAAAGATATTTCGTTGCGACGACGGCGACGGCGATTGCTTTTACCAGCAAGACCACCCTGTTCCTGATAATTAGGATGATTCACTAATTCTAGGGCAGAAGAACTGCTATCAGAGTCTTTATCTACAGACAAGTCGATAATTTTGCGTTGTTCAACTTTTTCTGGTGCAGGAAGAGAAATAGCAGCAGGAGGAACAATAGGGGGACTTTCTAAAGATTCTCCTTGGGTTTTTCCTGGTAGATGAGCTAAATGACCCAAACCACCACAACTAGGACAAGTTTGACCAAATAGTTCGTAAAGATTTTTTCCTTGGCGTTTGCGGGTTAGTTCTACTAAACCCAATTCTGATAGTTGGGCAATTTGAGGTCTGGCTTTATCTGATCGTAAGGCTTGATTAAAATGTTCTAGTAATTTTAAACGGTCAGGGTTAGTATCCATGTCAATGAAATCAACGACAATCACACCCCCGATATTTCGTAGCCGTAGTTGACGAGCGATTTCTGTAGCAGCTTCTCGATTTGTCCACAATACGGTTTCTCTTGCTGTTGCAGAACGGGTAAAAGACCCTGAGTTAACATCAATGACCGTAAGAGCTTCTGTCGGTTCCATAATAATATAACCACCAGAAGGTAGCTCTACTCTTGGCTTAAGAGCTTCACGAATCGCAGCATTTACTCGATAATATTCTAGAATTGGCTGAGGTTCTCGATGATAGTCAACAAATACCCCTTGAGGAGAATTTCCACCACTCCAATTAGAAATATGCTGTTTAACTCTTTTCATTCCTGGTTGTGAATCAACCACAATGGTATTCACTTCCGAAGAATACATATCTCTCAGTACTCGCTGAATAAAATCATCGTCCCGATTTAATAGGGCAGGAGGTTTAGCATAGCTGGCTTGATATTGGATAGATTCCCACTGCTTTTGCAAGTTTTCCAGGTCTTCCATAATAGCCTCTTCAGCCTTACCTTCTGCTTCGGTGCGGACTAGTAAACCCATTCCTGCTGGTTTAACCAAGATAGCTAAAGCACGGAGGCGACTGCGTTCATTTTCATCTCTGATGCGTCGAGATAATTTTACTCCTTTTCCATAGGGCATTAATACTAAATATCTTCCTGGCAGAGTAATGTTACCTGTAAGCCTTGGACCTTTATTGCCTGTTGGCTCTTTCATCACCTGGACTAGGGCTTTTTGGTCAGGAACTAGTAATTCTGTGATCGCTGCTGCGGTTTTTTTGAGTCGTAGGGGACCCAAATCGGTAACGTGAATAAAACCGTTGCGCTCTGCATCACCAATATTGACAAAAGCTGCATCAATTCCAGGAATGACATTTTCCACAGAGCCAAGATATATATCACTTACTTGTTGTGTTCCTGTAGCAACAACTAATTCTTGAATTTGCTCTTCCCAAAAAACCGCAGCGATGTGATGCTGTTCCGCAATAATAATTTGTTTTGGCATTAATTTTCCTCAAAATCTTAATTGGTGGTGAAGACTTTCCATTCTCCTGTCTTCATATTTCTTGTTTGTCCTAAAAAAATTCAGTAAAGTCAGCAATTTCATCTATTTCAACCGATGAATGAGTCATAAAATCATCTAAATAAAAAGTTCTTTAGTCAGTTTCGACCTTCTAGAAATACTCGGAAACAATTATTTATTCTTCTTGGTTAGCTAATAACTTTTCTTGACGAAGTCGAAGCAGGGTCCGTCGTTTTACGGCAGAGTACCTTCGACTAGAGAAAATATAGTGGGACCCTCTGAAGCTTTTTTTGAGTTAGACAAACTACTGAAGCTGCTACTCACCGAAAAGCTATAAACTACAAGCCATAAGCTTTGATTCGTTTGTTCTCAGTGTAGAACTGGGGACTTGTAGCTAAATTTAGGTTGGCGTTACGCGCCGTCCTGGGGGATACACTTTCGGATAACACCTTCGTATATAAAATGAAGATGCCTGCGCTGAACGCTGAATGCGGTCAGAAGTCTTGCCTTTAAAGGGAGACTAATAGGGAGAGGTTTTGAGATTTCTACCTATTGCCAAGCTATAAACATACAGTCTAAAGCTAATCAGCTTTCATTCCCCTTAAGCCAGTTAGTAACTATTAAAAAATAATAGCTCAGTTCAACAGCAGTCACTCAGATCAAGCTGAGATTGTTCTGTGCTAACGGAAATTCTCTAAATCTCGCCTTATGGAATTTTAACCTGAATATAACCTTCGTGATCAATTTTTGCCAAGAAAATTCTTGAAGTAGTTAGACAAAATTAATGAAATAGGCTGTCCAAACCATATCCATTAGGTGGATTAAGTATGGAGATTATTCATATTTCTTATTAAAAAAATCTAGACTGGGAGTTGCACTCATAAAAAATTCCGATTAAAACCCTAAATTGTGATTTCACTAGAGCCAAAATTCTGGGAAGTGTGGTTAGAGGATAAACTGGAATCACTTATTCTTTGACTTTGTCTTAAAGCAGTGATAGTGGAAATTACAGCTTTTCCTACCGTCTCAATCTCCGCCATAGTATTAAATCTACCAATACCAAAACGTACAGAAGCATAAGCTAGTTTCTTCGACCTTCCTAATCCAGTTAAAACATGGGAAGGAGCAATTTTAGTAGAAGAGCAGGCTGAACCCGAAGATACGGCTACTGTGGATTTTAAACCCAATAGTAGTGCAGAGCCATCCACACTTTCTACACTAACATTGAGATTTCCCGATAATCTTTGGGTGGGATGTCCATTCAGCACTATTCCTTCTAGTTGCTGTAGTATTGACCAAAGTTTTGCTCTCAATTGCCCAATATTTTGATTTTCCTTAATCATGTTCTCAATGCCTATTTCTACAGCTTTAGCAAAACCCACAATCTGGGGTGTATAAAGCGTTCCTGAACGTCTGTTCTTTTCTTGTCCTCCTCCATGTAATTGGGGAGCTAATTTAACTCTGGGGTTACGACGACGGACATACAAGGCACCAATTCCCTTTGGTCCATAGACTTTGTGAGCTGTTAAAGACATCAAGTCTATATTCATTTGTGCCACATCTAGAGGAATTTTTGCGATCGCCTGTGCCGCATCGGTATGAAACAAAACTTGATGATTATGACAAATTTCGCCGATTTCTTTTAGAGGTTGTAGGACTCCAATTTCATTATTGGCTGCCATGATCGAAACTAGAATAGTATCAGGGCGAATGGCTGCTTCTAATACCTCTAAATCAATTAATCCATCAGGCTTTACTGGTAAATAAGTAATCTCAAAACCTAGAGTTTGTAAATATTGACAAGGATCGAGAACTGCTCTATGTTCGGTCACTACAGTGATAATATGTTTTCCTTGGCTAAAATAAGCTTCTGCTACTCCTTTAATTGCTAAATTATTCGCTTCGGTTGCTCCACTGGTAAATACTATTTCTTCTGGTGTAGCATTGATCGCCTGAGCAATAATTTCTCGTCCTTGCTTGATTGCCATTTCTGCTTCCCAGCCATATTGATGAAGACTAGAAGGATTGCCAAAATACTCAGTAAAATAGGGCAGCATCGCTTCTAATACCCTTGGATCTACGGGAGTAGTAGCATGACAATCTAGATATATGGGACGGTGGGACATGAGAGATTGTTAGTTAGGTATTAGGTATTAGGTATTAGGTATTAGGTATTAGGTAGTGGGTGATTGAGCGAGAACTGGTAAATGATGAATTATGAATAAAGTAGTGATCGCGTTAGGTAGTAATTTGGGAGATTCTCGCCAAACCTTAGAAGATGCTTTAATTGCTCTGAATCAGATTCCAGGGATTAAGGTTCTTAAAACTTCTGGCTGGTATCAAACAAAACCAGTAGGACCTCCCCAAGCTGATTATCTTAATGGCTGTGCGATTCTAGAAGTGCAGCAAACTCCAGAAGAATTACTAAGCTTACTACAAGCTACAGAGTTGCAGTTTGGTAGAGTTAGGGGCGAAAAATGGGCGGCGAGAACCTTGGACTTAGATATTATTTTATATGAAGATTTAATACTAGATCATCCCCTGCTTAAGATTCCCCATCCTCTTTTTACAGAACGCGCTTTTGTCCTAGTTCCTCTGGCAGAAATAGCAGGAGATTGGGTCGATCCTCGTTCTGAAAATGCGATCGCGAAATTGGCTCAAAATGTCGATTGTTCGGGAGTCAAAAAAATTATTTAAGTATTATCGTTCCTAGCTCTGAAGGGGTTAGGTATTAGTTATTAGATATTAGGTGTGATTAACCTAAAACCTAACTCCTAACCCCTAATACCTTCCTCAATTAACGAGACTTGGGACAAGAAGTAATAGTGCTAAGGCGTAACGCGATTTCATCTAAAGCACTAACTAAAGCTTGATCTGAGCTATTACGCGACTTATTTGCGATCGCACTAAAAACCACAGTACCATATCGAGGACTTTCTACATACCCAGATAAAGCCCTAACTCCCCTGAGAGTTCCTGTTTTGGCTCTTACTGTTCCTTCAGCAGAAGTATAGCGCAAGCGGTTTTTAAGGGTGCCTGTTTGTCCTGCTACTGGTAAAGAAGCTAAAAATATTTCTTTACCCCTTGCTGAATACATCGCTCTTAAGGTATTTACTAAAGTTCTAGGGGTGGCTAAATTATTGCGAGATAGTCCAGAACCATCTGCCATTCTATAGCCCTTAGAATCAACTCCAATAGTACTGAGAAGACTTTTCACCGAACCATAGCCCCCAAGGTAGCGTAGCAAAACATTAGCATAAGAATTATTACTCCGAAGATTGGTAGTTATAATCCAATCTCGGATTGAGAGAGAACGAATTTTTCCTTGAGGGTTGAGTTTTTGTAGTGCAGCAGCAGTGACTAATAGTTTAATATTAGAAGCAGGAATCATATACGAGTCAGGACTTCTGGTATATATAGTCGAACCATCCAAAGACTGTACCAAAATTGCCCATTTACTCCCTCTCAGTGTAGGACGTTCGAGAATCTTATTAATTACTGAGGGTATATCGCTGGAACAAATACCTGCTCGTGTAGTTTCTGGAGGAGGTACAAAAATTTCGATAACTTGGTTTTTATTGCTGTTTTTTCCAACAGGATCAGCATCAACTTTTTTGACCCCCATAATAGAAGTCAGGCTTAGGCTGATAGTAAACACAGCGACAGAAAATCCGAAACGAAGGAAGTTCATTAATTGATGGCGAGTAGAGATTTACGAGGATGGCAAGTGTCTGGTTGGTAAATTCACCCTAAAGATAAATTTCTAGACAACAGCAAATTGAAATGGATTTTGTTATTACTCGACCCATCCAAAGAATAATCAGGCTGATTTACTTAGATATCTATAAGCTGTTAAACAAGCCAACCAATTTCTACACGATTTAACTTTTATAGTCAAGATAAATGTAATTTTTCTTTATGATTCAATCACTCAACTCCCAATATTATGTTTTGCGGACTGTCTCAACTTTGCTTCTTACGTTGATTAGTGTTGGCTTATTATCTGGATGTGAATTTGCTTCTAAACAAGAATCCCTCTTAGCACGAGAATCCCAGTTTCAATTCTCAAACAGAAAATCCCTGACCAAGGTAGATGTAGCGATCGCATCTGCGACAAATTTAGGCACTACACTGGGATATATCGGAACAACTCAACCAATCACTGAATTATCCGTGCGATCGCAAGTTTCAGGGACTTTAGTGAGTTTATTCGTAGAAATAGGCGATCCAGTCACAAAAGGTCAAGTTGTAGGTCAAATTGACGATAGCTTATTACTCGCTGTAGTTAATCAAGAGCAAGCAGAATTAGCGAGTTTAGAATCAGAATTGACTAGAGCTAAAATCGAAGTTAAAAACGCCCAAATTAGAGTTGAATCCGCTCTTATTCAATTAGAGCAAGCTCGCAACGATCGAGAAAGATATCAAGACTTAGCTCAACAAGGTTTAATTCCTCAAAAAGAAGCAGAATCTTTTGCTACAGCAGCTAAAGTAGCCAAAAAAACCCTACTTTTAGCCCAAGAATCGGTTAATATCGCTCAACAAGCTGTTACTTCTGCAACTAGTAGAGTAGCAGTACAAAAATCTGTAGTAGCAGAGTCTATTCAAAGACAAGCTTATACGAATTTAATAGCTGAAACTCAAGGTATTGTGACTCAAAAAGTCAATGAAAAAGGAAATTTGGTTAGAGAAGGGGAAGAAGTTCTTAAAATTGGTAATTTTGAGCAAATTAAAGTTGCAGTACTTGTGTCTGAATTAGACTTAGCTAATGTAGCTGTAGGAAAAACTGTAGAAGTAAAATTAGACGCTTTTCCCAACAAAATCCTTATAGGTCAAGTGAGCCGTATTGCTCCAGTAGCAAACATCGCAACCAGACAAATTCCCCTCGAAATCCTAATTTCTAACCCTAATAACCTGATTAAAGGCGGTTTACTAGCAAGAGTCAATTTTATCCCTTCTGAAATTTCTCAGCTAACCATTCCTGAATTTGCCATCGTTCAAGAAGCAGGAAACAACTATGTTTTTGTAGTTTCTGAAGAAAATACTACAACTAGAGAAGCTAGAGTTACCAAGCGTGAGGTTCAGTTAGGCAATATTTCCAATCAACAAGTTATGATTGTCAAAGGCATTAAATCAGGAGAAAAAATAGTTATCCGTAGCAGTAAACCCCTAACTGATGGGGAAACAGTTGGCTTAAGCATCCTCTCGGAGTGACAAAACTAGTGCTTTGTCAAGGTTAATTTGAGGGCTAAGTTTTACGAAGTCAGAAGTCAGAAGTCAGAAGTCAGTCCTAAAGGATTAGCTGGCGCGTCAAGTCAGAAGTCAGAAGTCAGAAGGATGTGGTAACTAAAATTTTCTCCCTTGTCTCCCTTGTTATCCGAAGGTGTCCCACAAGGGGATACCGCTTCGCATATATCCTTTAGGGCTTCCTTGTCCCCCTTGTCTAATTTCTCCGTCAAAATCTCAAAACCATACACTTGTAAGCTATTCCCTTTCTCCTTCAGTGGATTTGGGTTGTATTTGCTCTGCTTCGGGGCAATCATCAGAGATAGGAATTTCTGAATTGACTTTAGAAACAGAAGCGAGTTTCCTCATGACAGAGCCAATGCTATCGAGACGTACCATTTCTTCCCAGGAACTAATTTCGTCATCCTCTTCAGTTTCATAACGGATCGTCACTAGATCACCTTCAAAGTCAACGATTTGACCGTTATCAATCCACCTTTGTTGATCCCGCAAGAAAATGCAAACCTCACGACCCTCTTGATAAAGTTGATAAATCTTGCGGTGTAGCATCGCTTTCTCCTATACAAATAACCCCTATTTTAGTGATTACCTTGAATCTTATAACCTTATTGTGACATAAACTGAAGGATGAAAGACAATTGTTTTTCTTGATTAATCATTAATTATCGATTTTAGGGGAATTGATTATTTATTTTTCATCTTTTATGGCTTGGTATAATCACTTAAATAAAATCTATCAGAAAATCACCTTAAGTATTTTCTGTGATGAAGACCAAAAATTCCCCTTTAAATTTACTCTTTAATAATAGTGAACTACAAGGTAAAGCAGAACTGGGAAATGACGCTGACTAAATAGTTTGGATACTTCCTCTCTAATTTATGGTCATTAATAACTTATTGCTATTAATCCCAGCAGCTAAACATACAAGATATCGTCATTGATTCAACCCAATGTTAATTTTTCAACCGATGGCTTGGCATCGGAAAATTTAACTAAATTGGTAAGAGGATAATAATAAGTTTTGTCTTACCGAACCCAGGCTTTTAAATAGTTATGCAGAAAATAAAACAGTCACATATGAATCAGCCAAAAATTACAAATTATGCACCATTATTAGTTGCTCCTGCTCAAGTTTTACGGGGTGAAAATATCTTGAGTCAATTGGGGGATGCAATCACGAACGCAAAATTGGGAAAAAGACCTCTCGTAGTAGGGGGAAATAAAACTTTAGAGATCATTCATCCCTATCTAGAACAAACAGTTAAGAAATATCAATTAAAAACTACTCAAGCTAGTTATCTGCCTGATTGTACAGAATCTTCTTTAAGTAGGTTAAAAGAACTTGCTGCCAGTCATCAAGCAGATTTGATTATTGGTGTGGGTGGAGGAAAAGCTCTTGATACAGCTAAATTATTAGCTCACCAGTGTCATTTGCCAATTGTTACTATCCCTACTTCTGGTGCTACTTGTTCCGCTTGGACAGCACTATCAAATATTTATTCTGAAGCTTCTGCTTTCCAATATGATGTAGCTTTAAATCGTTGTCCTGATTTGCTTATCTTAGACTATAGTTTAGTCCGTACTGCGCCTCAAAGAACTTTAGTTGCTGGTATTGGAGATGCGATCGCAAAATGGTATGAAGCTTCGGTTAGTAGTGGTAACTCCACGGCAACTTTAACTATCGCAGCGGTACAACAAGCTAGAGTGTTACGAGATATTTTGTTCCAAAAAGCAGCAACAGCTTTAGAAAATAATCAGAGTGATGATTGGCGAGAAGTAGTAGATGCTACTGTGTTATTAGCTGGTGTGATCGGAGGGATTGGGGGAGCAAATTGTCGAACAGTCGCTGCTCATGCTGTTCACAATGGGTTAACTCATATTCCGTCAGCTCACCAAGCATTACATGGAGAAAAGGTAGCTTACGGAATTTTAGTTCAATTACGTCTAGAAGAAATGCTCCAAGGCAATCAACTCGCGGTTTCAGCTCGAAAACAGTTACTAGAATTTTATACGAGTATTGGTTTACCTAAGACCCTAGAAGATTTAGGATTAGGCAATATTAGTCTTTGCCAACTCCGTCAATCTGCGGAAGTTGCTTGTCAAGCTAATTCTGATATTCACCGTCTACCTTTTGTGGTATCTCCTGAACAGCTGATGGCTGCAATGGTTTCAACTACGGAATTATCAGATTCCCTTTCAGCAAAAGCCATCCCAGAGTCATAAGTAAACATAGAATACCTGCTACACCTGCTAGAGGCTCCTGGTTAATTCCTGTAAGCCAGGGTTTTCCAGGCTGGGAGTAAGTTAGTATTTGAGCAGAATCAATACAAGATAAACCCCAAATCCAGCCTGTATGTAATCCCCAGGCTAAACCCAGGCTGCCATTATCTGCTAATACCGCACCTACTAAAACTATTCCCATTAGCCATAAACCAGGTATTTGGGGCAGAGTAGTTTTTCTTTCCCAAACCAGATGTAATAGGGCAAAGATTAAGCTAGAAATTATTGCTGCTGACCAATAAGGATAATCTCTACCTAGTTCTTGAACAAGAAAACCGCGAAATACTATCTCTTCTACCATCGCTATTGCTAACCCCAAAACTAAAATTGATGGAGCAACAGTTAATAGTTTTTGACTGTTTTCCCAATGCCAATCTACTAATCCCAAAATTGACTCTAAGAAAAATACAATCATTAATGTGATTAACCCTAACACCAACCCCCTGAACAGAGAAATAAAAATTTCTCCAGTTAGACCAAGTTCGGCAAAAGACAGTCCTTGCTGCCTAATTAATAACCAGATAATTAGGGGAGCTAGGGGATAAAGGGAGACGATGAAAAGTATTTTTTGTTTTACAGTCAAAGGATTAACCATTTGATAGTTAATCAATTTGGCTAAAGGCAGAGCGATAGGTAGCCAAGCAATGACCCAAGCCACAAAAAAAATAACTATTGTAAGAGAGGGTGAAAACATCATCTGAGTCATAAACCATAAATCACCTTTGCATTCAAAGGCGATTTACTTGAACAAAAATCCTCGTTTAAGAACTAGCTTTCATCATCAGGATCGTCATCACTATCAATCTGTTTGAGGTGAATATGTTTGTAACCTAATTTAATTTCAAACTTATCTCCTTCTTTCAATCCCATAGCTTGAGTATAGGTAGAACCTATAACAATTTGACCATTTTTATGAACACTGACTTTATAAGTAGGTTCTCTACCTCGTCCATCTTTTGCTCCTTCTGGATCGAGAGGGACACCTTTTGCAGCTAGAACTGCATCGTAGAAATCAGTCAAATTGACTCTGGTTTGATTATCTTTTGTAGTAGTGTAATATCCGCAGCGTTTTGCTGTTTCTCGTCTGGGTAAGTGAGAAAGCTCTTTTACTTTTTGAAGTAATGCCTTTCCTGTTAAAGGACTAGTGGCGGTTTCGGTCATAATTTTCTAAATATTTTCCTGACTTTTTCGTTTTTGTCAACTTAATAATTAAACCATAATTGACATTATAAAAAATATACCTCTAAATATCTAAATTGTCACAATTTTTTTTGGGAATTAGGATTTTTTTAAGAATAGGGTGGGGTGAGATTTCATATTAGACTTATGGTCAGCAAAATTAGCAAAGTTTTAAAATTTTATCTCTTTAGATCAGAAAATAAAAGAAGCAGGGGAAAATTTCTAGCGGGAACTTTGATCAGAAGATTAGGTATGATTGGCAAAAAATAAATATTTTGTAATAGGATTTAATACTGGCATCACTGATTAGCAAACTTATAAGTAGTAGAGTATGGTTTAGGCGAGAGTATTAATCTGATGTCAGTATTCAGGTCAGAGTGACCTCCTTATACTAGTTTAAAGCTTAAAATTTACAAACTATAGCTGGTTAGATTAATTAATCAGTCTTACGTAACACAAGAGAGCGTAATTATAATTGCCAAGTTAAACTAGCAACTAGACAGCTAAACTGTGTTTCTTACAAGATTATGTAGGTTAAATTGAGAGCTAATTATTTTTTTATACTTTAGTTTTATTTATAATGGCGCAGCATAAAGAACTAGCCAACAGCATTTTAATTGTTGATGATACAAAAGATAACTTAAATCTTTTATCGAAGATGCTAGAGGAGAAAGAATATAAAGTAAGGTTGGCAACCAAAGCCAAATTAGCTTTAAAATCTGCCTTGGCTTTTCCACCAGATTTAGTACTTTTAGATATTCATATGCCAGAAATTGATGGTTATGAACTGTGTCGTCGCCTAAAACAAGATGCCAAAACCCAAGATATTCCCATTATCTTTATCAGTACATCAGGAGAGACATTTAATAAGATAGAAGCTTTTGCAGTAGGAGGAGTAGATTATATTACTAAACCTTTTGATATTGATGAAGTAATCTTGAGAATTGAAAACCAACTACAATTGCAAGCTGCCAAGCTAGAAATTCAGAAACTTAATCAGGAACTAGAGCAAAGAGTCCAACAGAGGACTATTCAACTACAACAAGAAATAGTCAAACGAGAAAAAGCACAAGAAAAACTGTTCCAAATTGCTCTGCAAGATTCTTTAACTAAGCTGCCGAATCGTAATTGGTTTATTGAAAGATTAAATCAAGAAATTGAAAAATCCCATCTCCAGCCTGACTACAAGTATGCTGTCTTGTTTTTAGACTGTGATAATTTCAAGATGATCAATGACTCTTTGGGGCATATTTTAGGCGATCGCATTTTACAAGAAATTCCCCTCCGTCTTAAACCTTGTCTGATAGAAAATAGTTTTTTAGGACGTTTAGGGGGAGATGAGTTTATTGTCTTGCTGGCTGAGTTGAAAGATCATCAAGAAGCCATAGCTATGACTACTAAGTTTCAGCAGTGTTTGGCGGATTCTTTTGCCATAGATCAAAGAGATATTTTTCTCAATTTTAGTATTGGAATTGTTTTTGGTGATCAAGAGTATCAGCAACCAGAACAATTGTTACGTAATGCTGATCTAGCTATGTATCGCGCTAAAGAATTGGGCAAGGGTCAGTATCAAATTTATAATCAGCAGATGCACGATCATGCACTCGAAAGACTGCATTTGGAAACAGACCTCAGAATCGGCCTTAAAAAACAAGAATTTTTCTTAGAATATCAACCAATTATTAGTATCAAGCGATCGCAACTTCGGAGTTTTGAGGCTTTAATTCGTTGGCGACATCCTAAAAAAAGTCTGATTTCTCCTGGTAATTTTATTCCAGTGGCGGAAGAAACAGGTCTAATTATTCCTTTAGGTTTGTGGGTATTGGAGCAATCCTGTGAGCAACTAAAAACTTGGCAACAAAATAATACTCATCCTTTGCCAATTAAAATGAATATCAATGTTGCAGTACAGCAGTTTTATCAAAATAATTTGGTTTCAGAAATAGATCGTATTTTGGCAAAAACAGAAATTACCCCTGATTGTCTTAACTTAGAAATTACCGAGAGTGCAATTATGCACAACACCGATTTAGCTAGTAAAACCCTGCAACAACTTAGAGAGCGTCAGATCAAGATTAGTATTGACGACTTTGGTACAGGTTATTCTTCTTTGAGTTATCTTCATCAATTTCCTGTAGATAATCTGAAAATAGACCGCTCTTTTATCAATCGTATTCAAAATACCAATGAAGAATGCAAAATTGTGGAAGCTATTGTTAATTTAGCTCATCATTTGGATATGACTGTGACGGCAGAAGGAATCGAAACTGAGATTCAGCTCAAATATCTTCAGAATTTAGGTTGTGATTATGCCCAAGGATACTATTTTGCCAAACCTCTGGGTACTAGGGCGATTAATAATTTAGATTTTGTGGCTAATCACAATTTTGTTTTTTCTTGTGACTTATAAGCTTTTCATTGGTTTACGGAATAAATGGGAATGCTCTGGGTGATATAAACGAGAACGAGTGTTAGGGAGTTTTCGTAGAGCAGGACTAATAAGATATAAGGTGGTACGAATCAAATTATTTTCTTGGCTCACAGATGCCATATCTGCTAAATTTACCAGCCAAATTTGTTCGTCTTCCCATCCGATGCGAAAACAAATCGCTACTGGTGTATCTGGGGGATAGTGTTCTAGGAGTTTAGCTTGAGATTTTTCTACATGACGTGCAGCTAAATAAAGACAAAGACTAGCCTGATGTGCAGCTAAAGATGCTAAATCTTCGGTATCGGGAACACTAGAAGCTTGACCACTAACGCGGGTTAAGATGATAGTCTGGACAAGCTCTGGTACGGTTAATTCACTCTGTAGTTTGGCAGCAGCAGCTTGGAAAGCACTAATACCAGGAATTAACTCAAAGGGGATTTCGGCTTCTGAGAGTCGTTTTATTTGTTCTGCGATCGCACTATATAAGGTCAAATCACCAGAATGCAACCGCACTACTGTTAAATTTTGTCTTACGCGATCGATCATTAAGGGGACTATTTCTTCTAGAGTTTTGTCACCTGTCCGAATTAACTCAGCATCATCACGAACATCTTGTAAGATTTGCTTGGGTACAAGAGAATCAGCATAGAGAATTACATCGGCTTGACACAAAATACGATAGGCTTTGAGGGTCAGTAATTCAGGATCACCTGGTCCTGCACCAATAATATATACTTTTGATTTCATAGTTCATTGTTGATGGTTCATCGTTGATATGCGAAGCGGTATCCTTTAGGATTGTTCACTTTTAAATGTTCAATGATAAATGTTAAATGTTCAATGATTAACGTCTGGTAAACGGCGTTTTAATACATAAAGCCAAATTAAGCCAAAAATGCCCAATGAGATCGCACCTAAACTAACCACTTGGGCAATTCTGAGAAAGCCCAACATAAGGCTGTCAGTACGTAAAGCCTCGATCCAAAAACGTCCTATGCTATAAGCAATTAAATAAACAAAAGTAAGAGTTCCTACTTTCAATTTATTGGGATGTTTTAATCCCCAAAAAAATAGACTAATTAGTAAAATAAATACTCCAATATTCCAAACAGATTCATATAAGAAAGTAGGATGAAAATAATCGTAATTCATATACTCTAAAGGTCGATTAGCTGGAGGAATAAAAAGTTTCCAAGGTAAATCAGTAGGTTTACCAAATGCTTCAGAATTAAAGAAGTTTCCCCATCTACCGATCGCCTGTCCTAATATAAGAGAAGGTACTACTAAATCGATTAATTGCCAGACAGATACTTTCTTGATGCGGGCAAAGATAATTGTAGCAATAGTGCCACCAATTATTGCACCATGAATAGCAATTCCTCCTTGCCAAATTGCAATAATATCTTCAGGACGATTTGCGTATTCTTGCCATTGAAATAGAACATAATAAATTCTAGCGCAAGGAATTGCGCCTATTACTAACCAAATTGTCAAGTCTAGCAATAATTCAGGATCAATGTTTCTTAATTTTGCTAAATTCTGAGAAATAGTAATACCAATTAATACAGCAGAAGCAATTAATAATCCATACCATCGTAGAGCGATAAAACCGAAATCAAAAATAATGGGACCTGGTGACTGAAACTGAAAAGCAAACAACATAGTTAGTTGAGAAATTAAATTTTCTAGTGATAAAAAATAATCCATTGTCCTGAAACTTCTGCGATCGCTTTTCCTGGTAAAGTGGAAGTACGACTTTTGTTAGGAGCAAAAATTAAATTACAAACCGCTTCTACTTCGGCAAAAGTAGGATTTTTCTGGATAATTTGAGGGAGAAATTGTCTAATAATTCTTCTTTGCAGTGCTAAAGGAACATCTCTAAGAATATAGCGATCTAGTCGATTATCTTGTTGGGCTTTTACTTTTATTAATAACTCTTGAGCTTGTGTTTCTAAATATTCTACGTCAGCTTTTAATAACTCTGCGGTTTGGGCGATGGAGTTTTCGACTTGAGGATTAAAATTATCTTGCAGATAGGGAATTAAATCACCTCTGATGCGATTGCGAGCATATTTCTTATTCTCATTAGCAACGTCTAACCAAATAGGTAACCCGAATTGTTGACAAAATTCTAAAGTTTCTCGACGGGTAAAGTCTAAAATAGGACGAATTAATTGAATATCTGGAGTTAAGTCTCTTTGCCAACTCAAAGAACTTAAACCATCACTTCCCGCACCCCGAATTAAATTGTATAAAAAAGTTTCAGCGCGATCGCTTTTGGTATGACCAGTAACGATATATTTAAAGTTATGTTCTTTTGCAATTTCTACTAATGCTTGATACCGCCATTTTCTAGCTACTGCTTCTGTTTCTTTTAAATTTTGAGCTACTTTAAGATAAAAGGGTAAGTTGTGATTTATGGCTACTTCTTCTACATGAGCGGATATTCCAGCATCTGTTAACCAACCATGATCGCAATGAGCTATAGCTAAAGTCCATTGCCATTTAGGCTGTAAATCTAATAGTAATTTTGTCAAACATAAAGAGTCTTGTCCTCCTGATAGAGCAATTAAAATTTTAGTTTTTTTAGGTAATAAACTTGTTTTTCTGAGAGTTTGATGTAATCTAGCGTGAAATATTGTCCATCGGTTTTTCATATTTAATTTAATATAATCAAATACTCTACCTAATCCTTTTTGTAGGATGTCTGAAAAGGATTAAATCTTGTCATTATGTATCATTGTCCCAAAATACTGATGTTTTAGGAGGAGCAAGTTCACACCCTTGCCCTACCTCACATTGACAAGTTACTGTATCCGTATCCTTACTTTATCCCAAGGTGTATCCTTTTAGGACAAGGATCCATAGGGAGTAAGTTGGGGTAGTTGAAGATGCTTTGACTCTGGTAAATGATAAATGAATAATGAGTAAGATTCCCAATCAAAGATGGCATATTGCAGATTCTAAACCCGCAAAAGTAGGTGAAATTAGTTCTAGTACTGGATTATTGCCTATAGTAAGTCAGGTGCTAGTAAATAGGGGTATTGATAATTCTGATTTGGCGCGTATTCATGTCAATCCAGAATTGGCTGAATTATCCGATCCTTTGACAGAATTTCCTGACCTCAGTACTAGTGTAGAATTATTAAAAGAAGCGATCGCCATAGAGGATAAGATTGCGATCTGTGGGGATTATGATGCGGATGGTATGACCAGTACCGCATTACTGATTAGAGCTTTGAGACATTTAGGCGCAGATGTTGATTATGCTATCCCTAGTCGGATGAAGGATGGTTATGGCATAAATAAGCGTATCGTTGAGGAATTTGCCAATACGGGAGTGGGTGTAGTTCTCACTGTGGATAATGGCATATCTGCTTATGAGCCGATTTTACACGCTGTAGAGTTGGGCTTGACGGTTATTATTACCGATCATCACGATCTCCCCCCAAAACTTCCCCCAGCAGATGCCATACTCAATCCCAAGTTATTAGCAATTGAATCTCCCTATCGGGGTTTAGCAGGAGTGGGAGTTGCTTATATTTTGGCGATCGCATTAGCCGATAGTTTAGGCAAAATTGAAGGTATAACTAATCAGATTTTAGAACTATTTACTCTGGGAACGATCGCCGATCTTGCGCCATTAGTCGGAGTAAACCGTCGTTGGTTAAAAAAAGGCTTGCGCCAGCTACCCCATTCAGAATTAGCGGGAGTTAGAGCCTTGATGCAAGTTGCAGGAGTTAAAACCGAGGAAATTTCTTTATTTAAAAAACTAGATTCTACCCAATTACAACCCGATGATATTGGCTTTAAACTGGGTCCTAGAATCAATGCCATAGGAAGAATTGGCGACCCCCAATTAGTTATAGAATTACTAACTACAGACAATCCCGATATTGCTTTAGAACGAGCCAAAGAATGCGAACAAATTAATAGTAAAAGACAATTACTTTGCGAAGAAATCCAGGAAGAAGCCATAACCATAGTTGAAACTAAACCAATTCCCTGGAAAGAATTAAGGGTATTAGTTGTAATTGGTGAAAACTGGCATCACGGGGTCATTGGAATTGTCGCTTCTCGTTTAGTAGAGCGTTACGGTGTTCCTGTATTTATTGGCACTTACGAAGACAAAAAAAAGAGTATTATTCGAGGTTCTGCTAGAGGAATTGAAGAATTTAATATCTTTGAGGCATTAGATTATTGTCGCGATTTATTAGGAAAATTTGGCGGACACAAAGCAGCAGGAGGATTTAGTTTTAAAGCCAAAAATTTATCAGCCCTAGAACAAAAACTTAGTGAATTTGCCCATCAATGTTTAAAAATAGAACATCTCAAACCATTAGTAAAAATAGATTCCCAAGCGAAACTCGAACAAATCAATCTCGATCTTTATCAACAAATCGATGATTTACAACCTTGGGGAATTGGTAATCCTT
The DNA here is from genome assembly GCA_030065315.1 of Xenococcaceae cyanobacterium MO_167.B52. Taxonomy (GTDB): domain Bacteria; phylum Cyanobacteriota; class Cyanobacteriia; order Cyanobacteriales; family Xenococcaceae; genus JASJCP01. The sequence continues at coordinate 32,020 of JASJDB010000001.1, forward strand.
TTCCTGTTTTCTGGACTCCTAATGTCAGGGTTAAAGAGCAAAAAATGGTCGGGAAAAATCACATAAAACTTACTGTTCAAGAAATTGAAGCAGAAGTAGAAAAAAAAGCCATTGCATGGCGATGGGGAGAATATTTACCCTTACCTAGAACTCTTGATATTGCTTATAAACTAAAAGAAAATACTTGGAATGGCAATACTAATATTGAACTAGAAATTATCGGAGTAAGACTTCCTAAAACTCCTGTTAATAATATGGTTAATAGAGTAAAATCTCAACCAACTAATAATCTTAAAAAAGCCCGATTTAGTCATCAAGGTAGAATCTATGCTTGTGTTTTACAAGACTCTCCTGGTGAATTAAGAATACGTAATCAACAGGGAAAAGTTTTAGCAATTAGTAAAGGCAATAAGTTTGGTTTATTAGGAACAAAAAGGCATAATGCCAAGCAAGTTGATGTTACCCAACCTCATTACTATAAATTAATTAAAGCAGCTTTATCAGCCTTGGAGATGAAATGATTTTCATATAAGCAGTCGTGCAAAATTAATTACATAGTCAAGAAAGGCAATAGGCAACAGCCCTAAAGGATTCGCTTCGCATCGGAACAGGCAATCAGGAATTATCAATGTGTAAATAATTATGCCTAAGTAGTTAATAGATTAAGATTGTAATTAGTTCTAGTTTTGAGTAGTATTTGCTATGGAAGAAATATTAGAGTTAAAAGAAAAAATACTAAATCACAACTTTGAATCCGCTATCTTGTTGATCGATGAACTAGAAGCGATAGGAAGACAAGACAAAATTAATATTTTAGAAAGTTTTTTAGTAGTTTTATTAGTGCATTTGGTTAAAATTCAAATTGAACAAAGAATAACTAAAACTTGGTTAAATTCAATTAGTAATAGTTTATTAGAAATTCAAGATCGTAATAGATTAGGAAAAAAATCCTATTATATTAAGCAAGGAAGTTGGACTGATACTAAATCCTGTTTAGATACAACACTTTAAATTTGCGAGAAGTCAGAAGTCAGCCCTAAAGGATTCCCTTCGGTCAAGTCAGAAGTCAGAAGTCAGAAGGGTTTAAGCTAATTTTATGCTTTAAATTAAAAGTATACTTTGGTAAGCGGATTTAGTATGAACACTTAATAGATCGGGAATCTAGAGCCTTATTAAAAGCTTCTAAGGAAATCTTTGGAGGAGTAGAAGTAAAACAATTAAGAAAGAAAATTGACTTCGATAAATTGCGTAATCAAGCAATACAGTTATTAGATTTGACTTATTTCAAAGACGCTAAAGAGATTGATGCTATAGTCCAAAAGATAAATCCTGAAATATGATGAATAAGTACTTAGGCATAATTATTTACCTATTGATAATTCCTGATTGCCTATTTCCTATTCCCTTTCGCGACTATCTAATTAATTTTGCACGACTGCTCAATAGCCTATCATTTTTGAAAATATATCATTTAAGAATTCAGTAGAGTCCTTATATCCGTTAGGATTGGTCAATTGTCAATGATTTTGCGTTCGACGAAATGCCACAACAGATAAAACCATCAAAATTAATACTTTCATACTTGAATATTGGTACGAAATTTTATGACAAGTAACATCCAAACTAATGTCTAAACTGCAAACATTTCTAGAATTTCTTTATCAAAAATATCAACCTCTCAAATTTGGCAACTTAGCCAGTTACATTCCCCAGTTAGCTAAAGCTAATCCAGAATGGTTAGCAATTTCTATTGTCAGCACAGATGGAACAGTTGTTGAAATTGGAGATTTCCAAGAAAATTTTACGATTCAATCTATTTCCAAAGTATTTCTTTATGGCATGGCATTAGAAGATTGTGGAAGAGAGGCATTATTAGGAAAAGTTGGGGTAGAACCAACAGGGGATCCTTTTGATTCTGTAATTCGTCTAGATGAAAACTCTAAACATCCTGATAATCCGATGGTAAATGCAGGAGCAATTGCTACTACCAGTTTGATTAGAGGAAAAGAAACTACAGATCGTCTCAATCGAATCTTAGAAATGTTTCGTCGCTATATGAATCGAGATGTCTTTGTCGATGTTTCTGTATTCATGTCAGAAAAAGCAACAGGGCATCGAAATCGAGCTTTAGCCAATTTACTACTTAATTTTGGCATCATTGACCATAACATTGAAGAAATTCTAGATCTTTATTTTCAACAATGTTCCATAGTAGTAAATTGTCATGATTTAGCTATGATGGCAGCGACTTTAGCAAATAGGGGAATTCATCCCATCTCAAAAGAGCAGGCAGTCCAACCCGATTATGTTAGAGATATTTTGAGTGTAATGTATACTTGTGGGATGTACAATTATGCTGGAGAATGGGCTTATAAAGTAGGTATTCCTGCTAAAAGTGGAGTTTCTGGTGGAATTATAGGTGTAGTTCCTGGAAAAGCTGGAATTGCAGTTTTTTCACCTTTAATAGATCCACGAGGTAATAGCATTAGAGGAGTACGAATATTTGAAGATTTATCTCAAGAGTTTGGGTTTCATTTATTAGATGTATCTATGGGCAGATGCAAATTCCTTGATTGTCTTTAGTCTGAAAATCAAAGAAATCCTTTAGGGCTAATTCCTCATACCTAAACTGCTTCAGCATTTGATGTTTAATAAAGTGTAGCTACTTACTATCTACCAGAATTAGTATTATTTCCTAAACACCAACCTAAAAAAGCTAATCCCAGATACCCGATAATAACCCAACTCAAAGTCCCCACAGATTCAACAATACGAATCGGGATAAAAACCAAAATGGAAGTTAATATCTGATTACCCAATAAGAGAAATATTGAAATAAAGAAAAAAAGCATCTAATTTTAAATATCTCCTGTTAAATGTGTTGCTAATATAGTTGTTGATTCTACCACTGTTAGCTTAATCGTTGGTCAAGGGTTGCTGCTCCGCAGGCTATTGGCTCTCTTAAGTAGTTGTGCAACACGGCGATTAGAGATGCTCCCTAGCCGGGAGCCTCTCTCGCCATCAAAATTAATTACATAGTTGGGAGAGGGAACAAGCAATAGCCCTAAAGGATTCGCTTCGCATCGCAATAGAAGGGTATCTAATGTGTAAATAATTATGCTTAGGTACTTAGCCCATTATTTTAGTCAGCGGGGAAATTCTCAGTTTATACTAAATCCGCTTACCAAAGTATACTTTTAGTTTAAAGCGTAGAATTAGCTTAAACCTTTCTGAATTGTAAATTCTGCATTCTAAATTCCCACAAATTTAAAGTGTTGTATCTAAACAGGATTTAGTATTATTTGTGGTTTCTTTACTGGGCATTAATTTGTGAGTCTTTGTTTGAGCAATTGTCGCAGTTGATTTTGTTGAGTGATCGAACCAGCGATTAAAACACCTAATCTACCAGCTAATACACTACCCCAGTTAACTACAATTACTCCTACCCCAGTACTGGAATCGTATTCTAGACCACTTAGATCGATTTCATCCAGGGACTGATATTTAGTTGAAAAATTGTCACTCGACCAACTCTTAATATTTAGTTTTTGAGCAACTCCCGTAGGATAAGAAGCTCCATTAAACCTGGGATTACATTCAATAGCAAAGTAATCGACTCCGTTGTTTGTCTTAACTGTTGCCACATCAAAAGCAAAAATACCTTTCATACCTTTGTTGGTAATCCATTGCGCCATTGGCTCAACCAATTCCCAAGGCTGGTAGACTGTAGGGAAGCGATTACCTTGGTGGGCAAAACCATCTAATATTTGTTCCGTAGCTGCTAGGGGTTGGCAATTTTCCCCTTGTACCTCGTATTGCAAATTGAGAAACTTGTGGGCGATGATTTCTTGTTGTAATTGTATAGGTGTGCACTCGTCTAAACTTGCTAGTGCATTATCTAATTCTTCTGGCTCTTGGCAGCGAACAATCCCCGCCCCATCTACTGAAATCGCAGGTTTGACATAGCAGGGATAGGGAATATCGTGAGACTTTTGCAGTTTTGTCTTATTTTCGGCACAAAAAGTTAGGGGAATCTTGATTTCTAGTTCTTTTGCTAACTGAATAAAATTGTTTTTCGAGTTGATAAATTCAACTACGTCCTGCCAATCTTGGTTGCGATCTCGAAACCAGTGATCATCTTCGCTGTTGATATGAAGAGCGTCACTAAAAATATATACTGATGGTTCATAATCCGGATAATTTCTTAATTGGTGGAAAGAAACATCCCAAAGTGGATTCTGGCTATGGCTCAATCCAATATTACGATAATGACTGGTAATTTCTGTCCACTGAGTTTTTAAATCGGGATGCAATTGAATCAGATCGTCAGAGTTGGTCATCCCCAAGACTCTACCCGAATATAAGTAATTGCCAACTATGTTATCAGTGGTGCAATGCATAATGTCGTGATTAAAAATTCTTGGTTCAGTCATGTTTGATAGAGGGTCAAAACAGTAAGCTCATTCTTAAAATTCCCTCGGATAGTTATTTTTCACAGTAGCTAAATCAACAATTTTTCAAGATAGGCTCTAGTTTTTTTTAGTGATAGACGAGGATTAAGGAAGATAAAATTTTGAACACATTTACTATGATCCATTGAGCAAATATTGTTTATCAGAGCAATACTAAATACTATTACTTATTTATCTTCATAAACTTAGAGCATATCAGCCGTCTCTCAAGGCTTGTACCCTATTTAATTCCGAATTCCGAATTCTGAATTCTGAATTCGGTCATGCCCTGACTTTTGGGTTTGATCGGCTGGATTTTGAGTCAAAACTTGTGTGCGTGCAGTACCTCCATCACATTACAGAGATAGGCAATGCCGGAATAATCGTCGAAAAACTGCGCTGCGACCTCATCGGAAATCTTGACAGCCATATCCCGATTAGGGGTGAGCACCTCGATCTTTATATTCGAGTAGGTATCGGAAATGGAAGGTTGTCCCGACGAGCGCACGTTACGACTGCCTTTACCACCAGCAGCTACTACCGTATAACCAGTAGCCCCTGATTCGTCGATGATTTTGGCGATCTGTTTCAATAGCAATTTTTCTGTAATGATGACGAGTTTGCTAGCTTGCTGGGTCATATATATTACCTTCTAATGTATGTAGTCATTGAACTTAGTGGAAGTGTTTGTTACCTGCGGGACGCTGAAGCGGGCGAAGAAGTCATTGTCCCAGACCTTGACATAGGTGCCGTACTGGTCGCTGGGTCAGGGGAAACCTGACAGACCTCTACCCGTCGAGGATCAGCTGCCCATCAGCGCCTGGGCGAGCCCGATGTAGAGCGGTATTCCTAAAGCAAGTGCAACCGGGGTGCCGACGGCTGTGGAGGAGCCGATATAGGCTGAAGGATTAGCCGACGGGATACCAGCTCGCAAAGTGGGGGGACCTGAGATGTCTGAACTGGAGGAGGCAATGACAGCCAAGATCACGACACCGCCAAGGCTGAATCCTGTAGTAACGTGGGCAATCATACCAAAACCGAAGGCAATCAGCCCATGCAGGAGCGGTCCTATAAAAGCATATAGAGCGTACCACTGACCTACCTTGCGCAGCTCACTGATTCTTGCTGATGCCTCCATCCCCATTACCAGCATCAGTATCGAAAGCAGACCGCGGAAGAGGGGATTGAAGAAGCTATCATAAATACTTTCGGGTCGGGTTAGCACACCTAGAGCGAGACCGAGCAGCAGTGCTGATAGAGCGGAACCCTGGAGGCTTTCCTTAACGATGGGCCATATCTTGACTCGCTTGGCTGCGTTATCGCGCTTGGGATACCCCCGTGCGATAATACCTTGCTTGCCGTAATACTCCTGCTTGCTGAGAAACTCCTCCTTGCTGAGTTCCTCTTCTGCGCTACTACGCTGCTTGCTAGTATAAAGGCTAGCCAATACAATCGCAGTAACGAGTGCTGGGATGTCCATAAAGGGATAGAGTGCAGCAGCCCAGGCTTCGTATTGGATGCCCTCCGTTTCCATTAGAGTCAGGGCAGCAGCGAGGGTAGAGCCACTTACAGCACCGAACAAGCCCGCGGTAGCAATGGCATCGAGGGTTTTAACCTTCGGCAGCTTAGCCAAAGTGTAGCACCCGATGAATACGATAAGCATCCCTACTATCATGGCAAACACCGCCGGCAATAGCATCGCTGCCAGATTGGCATTGCGGATCGCAATACCACCGCTCAGTCCGACTTTTATGAGCAGCATGAAGACAATGAATTTATAGATCGCATCTGGAATTTGCAGTCGGCTATTGACGGCAGCAACAACCATACCACCAATCAGAAAGCCTAGTGTGGGGGACTGCAACTTCCCCAAGAAGAGCGTCAAGAAATCGGACAGGAAATCCATGTTGTAAATCCTCCTTTTAAAAACTTAAGACCAGAAAATTGGGAAAAATTAGACATAAATCCTCTAGACAATTGACCCTGTTTGCTCGCAAATTCAACTTGTTGAATAGATGATGAAAAGCACAATAGCTGTCAATTAGCCGTAACCAAAAACTATAGTTAAAAATCAATGATTTTTGTTTTTCGATAGCTTTTAAGCTATAAAACTATAATACATTAATTTCTCCTTTTATTTATTTTTTTTAGATAACTTTTTTTTATATAAACTGAATTTTTACTTTATATTTGTTAAATGGTCAAGTATAAATTCTGTCAATTAGTTTTGCTGGATTATGCTTTTGCCCTGGAAGGAAATTTAACAAATGTTTAGATTAGAGAGCTTTTGGCGGTAGTAATAATATTTTGGGTAAAGAAAGCTTATTCTGTTATATATAGAACAATACTCATCCCAAAGGAGGCAAGTATGACCATGCATCCTAGACTAGACAGAGCTTTTAGCAGTAAAAATGCTCTCAAAGTAATCAGTGGTTTAAACAATTTCAATCGTGATCGCGTTGCTCAGGTAGTCAAAGCAGCAGAAGCAGGAGGAGCAACCTTCGTTGATATTGCAGCAGAACCTGAATTAGTCCAGCATATTCGTAGCATCACTAATTTACCGATCTGTGTATCTGCCGTAGAACCTGAACTTTTTGTTAATGCCCTCAAGGCTGGTGCTGACTTAATTGAGATTGGTAACTTCGATAGCTTTTATGCTCAAGGAAGAAAGTTTGAAGCCCCAGAAGTTCTTAGTTTAACTAGACAGACTCGCGCTTTACTTCCTGATGTTACTCTCTCTGTAACAGTTCCTCATATTCTATCCCTTGATGAACAAGTAGAATTAGCATTGAGGTTAGTTGATGCTGGAGCAAATATTATTCAAACTGAAGGGGGTGCTAGTATTCATCCCGTACATCCAGGAGTACTAGGCTTGATTGAAAAAGCTGCTCCCACTCTTGCTGCTGCCCATAGTATTGCCCAAGAAGTTGAGGTTCCTGTATTGTGTGCTTCTGGTTTATCCAATGTAACCGCTCCTATGGCGATCGCTGCTGGAGCATCAGGAGTTGGTGTTGGCTCTGCAATTAATCAACTAGATAATGAAGTAGCTATGGTTGCTCAGGTACGTAGTTTGGTAGAAGCCCTAGTCAATAACCCTGCAAAAGCAATAGTTTAGATAAATCAATACAATAAAACAAATCCCATATTTGGCAAGGAATATGGGATTATTTATCAAAAATTCGATTCCTCACACACAAACTTTATAACAATGCTTGATACTCAATCTATCCTAGATGTCTTGCGCCCTGTTCAAGACCCAGAATTACAAAAAAGCTTAGTAGAATTGAACATGATCCGCAATGTGCAGGTAGATGGAGGGAAAGTTAGTTTTACACTAGTCCTGACCACTCCTGCTTGCCCTCTTCGAGAATTTATTGTTGAGGATTGCCAAAATGCCGTGAAAAAGCTCCCAGGGGTAGAAACAGTAGAAGTAGAAGTAACCGCAGAAACTCCTCAACAAAAGTCTTTACCAGATCGCCAGTCTGTACCAGGGATTAAAAATATTATCGCTATTTCCAGTGGGAAAGGTGGAGTAGGTAAAAGTTCAGTTTCAGTTAATGTAGCAGTAGCTTTAGCTCAAACAGGAGCCAAAGTTGGTTTATTAGACGCTGATATTTATGGTCCTAATGCTCCCAATATGTTGGGTTTGGCAGATTCCAAAGTCATGGTTAAACAAGACAGTAAAGGAGAAATTCTGGAACCTGCTTTTAACTATGGAGTGAAACTAGTTTCCATGGCATTTTTAATTGACCCAGATCAACCAGTGATTTGGCGTGGTCCCATGCTCAATGGAATCATTCGGCAGTTTCTTTATCAAGTAGATTGGGGAGAGCTAGACTATTTAATCGTAGATATGCCTCCAGGTACAGGAGATGCCCAGTTAACTCTAGCCCAAGCTGTACCGATGGCTGGTGCAGTAATTGTCACTACACCCCAAACCGTATCTTTACTAGATGCTCGTCGAGGCTTAAAAATGTTCCAACAGTTAGGGGTTAATATCTTAGGCATTGTGGAAAATATGAGCTATTTTATTCCTCCTGATATGCCAGACAAAAGTTATGACCTTTTCGGTTCTGGTGGTGGAGAAAATACTGCCAGGGAATTGCAGGTGCCTTTACTCGGTTGTGTGCCTCTGGAGATTGCTCTTAGAGAGGGAGGAGATCAGGGTTGTCCCATTGTTATGAGTTCAGCAGAATCTTCCTCAGCTAAAGCTTTGACAGAAATTGCTGGTCAAATAGCAGCTAAAGTTTCTATAGCTGCTTTCGCCTAATAAAGGTATTTGGGTTTTATGAGTCGCCTGGGAACACAACCAAGAAGCTCTAGAACGTCGATTCAGTAACCAGAAATTATTTGTGGGGTGAGACAAGGAAGAGGGGGGAGAGGGGGAAGACAAGGGAGTTAGAGGTGATTTTCTTCCTTGTCCTCCTTGTTATGCGCTTGCGCTTGCGCTTGCGAAGCTCTACCCGTAGGGGCAGCTCTACCCGCAGGGGCAGCGGTATCCTTTAGGACTCCCTTGTCTCTCTCAACTAGGGTTTTTGAGATTACTGAATTGGTATTCTAGTACAATATAAGTAACTAGATTACCTCAAATGCTCGCTCACTATACTGTCTAGCCAAAGTGAGCTAACAAGATTAAATAGCAGTAAATCTCACAAAATTGGCAAGAGATTGTTAACTATACTAAATCCGCTTACCAAAGTATACTTTTAGTTTAAAGCATAAAATTAGCTTAAACTTTTCTGAATTGACCGATAGGGAATGACCGAAGGGAATACTTTAGTGCCTTTAGGGCTAAATTCTGAATTCTAAATTCTGAATTCTAAATTCTGCATTCTAAATTCCCACAAATTTAAAGTGTTGTATCTAAACAGGATTTAGTATTTTACTTTTATCCCCGATGCCAAGTTGTGCCTTCTTTGGTATCTATTAGGGCAATACCTTGTGCCTTTAATTCATCTCTAATGCGATCGCTTTTTGCCCAGTTTTTAGACTGTCTAGCTTCTTTACGTTGTTGAATCAAAGCTTCAATGTCTGCATCACTCAAACCATCGTTATTGCTATCTGTCTCTGCTTCTAATTGAGCAGAAAAGCCTAAGACTGCTGCTAACTCTACTAAAGTACGCCATTGACTTTCTAGCTGTTTGGAATCAGCGTCTGTTTTTCCCTGATGGACTAAGATGTTACCTTCTTTGCGTAATTCTTTAGCCACTTCAAACAACACTGCTAACCCTCCTGCAAAGTTAAAGTCATCGTCTATGGCATCTTTAAATTTCTGAATTAAAGACTTGTCTTTGCCTGTATTAGTAAATCCTAACTGATCGCTAAAGCGATCGCCGAATAATAGCCCTTCTTGCAAGGTTTCCCAACCATTAGTAGCTGCTTCAATTGCTTCATCAGTAAAGTCAACAGGCTTGCGGTAATGAGCTTGAAGAATAAATAATCGCATTGCCATTGGATCGACTGGGTGATCTAGCAAGTCCCTAATTGTAGTAAAGTTGCCTAGAGATTTAGACATCTTTTCTCCGTCAACTTTCACCATGCCATTGTGCATCCAGTAGTTAGCCAAAGGTTTGCCTGTTGCTGCTTCAGATTGGGCGATTTCATTTTCGTGGTGGGGAAAAGTCAGATCGCTACCACCGACGTGAAGATCAATAGTTTCTCCTAGTCGCTCTCTTACCATGGCAGAACATTCTATATGCCAACCAGGACGACCAGCACCCCAAGGAGAATCCCAAGAAGGCTCACTTTCTTTCGCTCCTTTCCACAAAGCAAAATCAAAGGGATCTTTTTTCTTGGTTACTTCTGGTGTTTGTACCCTCCCACTAGCTCCCGCTTGCATATCTTCTAATTTTCTCCCCGACAATTTACCATATTCAGCAAACTCTCTCACGGAGTAATAAACATCTCCTGCTGCCGGATAGGCAAAGCCTTTTGCTTCCAATTCTGCTACTAGTCTCTTAATTCCATCTAGGGTATGGGTAGCGCGGGGATAAGCATCTGCTTTACCAATGCCTAATCTTTCCATATCCTCAAAATAGGCTTTGATGAAGCGTTCTGAAACATCTTCCATAGATGTTCCTTCTTTTTTGGCACGGTTCAATATTTTATCGTCAATATCAGTAAAATTCTGAATATAGTTAACTTCATAACCAGACCACTGCAAATAATTCCTTACGACATCCCATACTAAACAAGTTCGAGCATGACCCAAATGGCAATAGTCATAAACTGTAATGCCACAGCAATACATCCGCACCTTCTTGGGTTCTATAGTTTTAAAAGGTTCTTTGCGACGAGTGAGAGTATTATATACAGTTAAGGTCATGACAATTTTGTGAAAGCAGGGATTTGACTCCAGACTTCAATGTAGAGAATCCAAGGCATAGAGTCAAGAGTTGAATCTGACAAATTGGATTGGGACTTTGACAAGCACCATAAGCAAGCTCTGACTTAACAAGTGACTACTCCCACAGGCTAAAGCCATGTGGGCTTCTAACCTCGCGATTAGAACCTTACTGCCCTACGCCACTTATCTAGATACATAGCAGCTACCATGCACCCCCGACAGTACGACATCGAAGCGCTTTCCTTGGCTGACGTTTGGTCAGCAGGGTCGCTTCTCAACTTGACAGTCAATTTCTTTCCCCGAAAGTCCTTCGGTACTAACGTATTAGAGAAATACTCATACATCTAATTACGCCTGGTATTTTACCGATACAACTCTTGTATCGAACCCCATATTCCAAATTGTCTAGGTGCGCTACTTGTACGAGGTTACAGCAATTTATAGCTAGATTTTACGTACAAAGATATTATACAGTGACCGAAACCTTTACTATATAAAAATTTTGTATCAGGAGTGTAAACCTATGTCCGAAAAGTTATCGTCCTCGCTTTCATCCCTATCCCGTGAACGCACAGCGACTAACGAAGGTCACGGGATAGGAATTCTCGCTCGGATTTTAAATCAACTTCTCTAAATCTTTTTCTGATTTCAGAGGAATGACAAAGATCTTGAGTTTGTCAAAAATACTGATCGACGAATGAACAACAGTTTGCTTTCTTAATATAATATAAGCAGTCTAAATCAACCTTAAAGAAGTAAAAAATGCCTATTTCATTAACAAAAGGACAGCGAGTTTCCTTAGAAAAAGTTGCTCCTGGTTTGGAAGCAATTTTAGTAGGGTTAGGATGGGATGTAAATGTAACAGATTCAGGTCATGATTTCGATTTAGATGCTTCTGTCTTCATGTTGGGGAGCAATGACAAAATACCATCGGATAAGCATTTCGTATTTTACAATAACCCCAAAAGTCCCGATCAATCTGCTTCTGTAGAATATATGGGAGATAATCGCACAGGAGCAGGAGAAGGAGATGATGAAGTAATTTTAGTTAATCTGACAAAAGTACCAAATGATGTTCAGAAGCTAGTCTTTACCGTTACGATTTATGAAGCTGATCAAAGACGCCAGAATTTTGGACAAGTAGATAATGCTTTTGTCAGACTTGTGGACGTAAAAACCAAGCAAGAAATTTTACGTTATGACCTAGCAGAAGACTACTCTATAGAAACTGCTCTGATCATGGCAGAGCTTTATCGCAAGGATGGAACCTGGCGTATGAGTGCGGTAGGTTCGGGCTATCAAGGAGGATTACAAGCTTTACTAAATCGCTACCAGAGTTAAAATATGAGCATTAATTTACAAAAAGGACAGCGCATTTCTCTAAAAAAAGAAGCTCCTAATCTTACTAGAGTAATGTGTGGTTTAGGGTGGGATGTAGCCAAAAAAGATGGTGGTTTCTTTAGTAGTTTCTCTCCTGATTTTGATTTAGATGCTTTTGTTATATGTCTCAATGACCAGCAAAAATTAAATAGTAAATCGGATATTATTTATTTTGCTAACTTAAGACATTCTTCAGGAGCTATTACTCATTTGGGAGATAACCTAACTGGAGAAGGTGCGGGAGATGATGAGCAAATTATTGTCGATTTACCTACAATTCCCGCCAAGATTAGTAAGCTACTTTTTATGGTCAATATTTATGACTCGAAGAAGCGCAAGCAAGAATTTTCTCAAGTACAAAATGCTTTTGTGAGATTAGTTGATTTGAGTAATAATAAGGAAATTGCTCGTTATCAACTTTCTGGAAATGAGTATGAAAATAAAACAGGATTGGTTTTAGGAGAAGTTTATCGACATAACGATGAGTGGAAAATGGCAGCTATAGGAAATGGATTCAATGCCAATGGAATCGGGGAAATAGCTCAACGGTATATCTAAGAATTAGACTGATTTAATGTTCCTAAGTAGCTAATAGCTGCCTCTAATTTTGAAGGATAAGATTCGGCAAGTTGATTAAACCAGATTCCTTCTTCAGAAGTAGGATCAAGGTTTGATAACCATTTTTCTGCTTGTCGAGTTAATGCCTTTCGCTTTAATTGTTTTTGTTGTTCTTGATTAATAATTTCTTGTTTGTTTCGATTATAAGTTAATTCAGCTCGTCTTTTTTGTTCGTCTTTATTACTTCTGTATTTGGATCTAATTGATGCTATATCTTGATTAATTTCAGAATAGTTATTAATACTATTACTAGCCTGATTGGAAGTTTTATTACTTTTTATTTCTGATTTAAATCCTTCTAACAAGCTATTTACTTTATTATCAGATTTTCTTTTTTTTTGATCAGCTTTAATTGATGCTATATCCTGATTAATTTCAGAATAGTTGTTAATACTATTATTAGGCTGGTTGGAAGTTTTATTGCTCTTTATTTCTGATTTTGCTTCCTCTAGCAAGCTATTTATTCTGTTATCTGAACTTTGACTTTTTTGGTCTTTATTAGATGTTTTGTATTCAGATTTTAGATCGCTCAATAATTTATCTAAATCATTATCTTGCTCTGGTTTCATAATTGTTAATTCTATTGCAAAAATAGTAAATAATAAATAGGCAAAATTGGAGATAGAAGTTGGAACAATTTATCCTTAGTTTATCGTTTTCTACAATTTACTGGAAAGTTTGTACTCCTGGTCTGCTTTCGCAGACGCTGCGCGAGATCGCGTTAATAAAATTATTGTTTAACCCTATCAAATACCTGAATACCTGAGACTTATTATCCTAAAACTTGGATTGGATGGAGAGGTTTCCATCCTTCTAATCTTTGAACCTGTGAGCGACAAGAATAACCCGTAGCTAAATAATATTGTCTCTGTTCTGATAGGAGCGGTAAATGTTGCCCCCAACTTAATTGATAAATGTCTTGAGAAGATTGATAGTGTTCAACTTGATGTCCATAAATACCTGCCATGCCACAACAACCAGTAGAGATAGGTTTTAAAGATAGTCCCATGGCTTGAAAAACCTGTTGCCATTGTTGCACAGAAGCTAAAGCCAAAGTTTGCTCGCTACAGTGTCCTAAAAGATAGTAGGTTTGATTAGTATCAATTGAGGGCAGCCGTTGTAGTTGAGTTACTAAAAATTCTTGTAATAATTGAACTTTGGGTAAGGATTGTGAAGATTTAATAGTTTTAAGATATTCATCTCGATAAGTAAGAGTAATACTGGGTTCAATACCGAGAATAGGAATATCTAGATCTCCCAAATGTCTTAAAAACTCGGCATTTTTTTGCACGAGCAAGTTAAATTCTTGGCAAAACCCTAATACCTGCAATGGTTTACCACTACTAAAAAAGGGAGGAACATAGACTTTATATCCTAACCTAGTAAGAAAATCATAGATATCCAGAACTATTGATGATTCGTAGAAACTAGTAAAAGCATCTTGTAGTAAAATAACGCTATTGGCTTTCTCTTCCTCTCTTAAGCTGGATAATGCTTCTAAATTAAATTCTGGTGCGTTTCTATTACTTAATCCCTGTCTGACTGTTGCGGTACTAACTAAAGGGGGATCAACCAAACCGAAAAACTGCTCGATAAACCAGCGTATTACTTGATTTTGCAGAGTAATATTATTAATTGAAGCTATATAAGATTGCCAACTAGCTAATCGTTCACTATTTCCGACTAAATAATCCCTTGGCGATCGCAAATAACGAGTATAGTAAAGATTAAGAAATTTTGCCTTGAGGCTGGGAATATCTACATGAATCGGGCATTGAGTAGCACAAGCTTTACAGGAAAGACAACCGTGCATTGCTTGGGCAACTTCATGGGAATAATCATAAACACCGAAGAACTTACCCAATGTATTCCAAATTTTAACCGTAAGGGGCAACTGCTGTTCGCCCTTACCAGGTGTCGCCAATATTTCCCGCTCTGATACAACAGATAATTGTCTTAGCCATTCTCTCAACAAACTAGCTCTACCTTTAGGAGAATGAATTCTATTATTCATTCCCTTGTAAGAAGGACACATGACACTGTCAGGCTCAAAATTAAAACACATTCCATTGCCATTACAGCTAAATGCTAATTCATACTCAGATTGCATAGCTGAATTTACTTGTCGGTCAAAATGTCCTCGAAGTGGTGATTCAATAGCTACAACTTCCTTCTTACTGTCGTAAGGAGTGACTATTTTTCCTGGATTTAAACGATTATCTGGATCAAAGGCAGCCTTTATTTTACGTAAATCTTGATATAACTCTTCACCAAAAAAGACGGGAGTGTATTCACTGCGGAATCCTTTGCCATGTTCTCCCCACATCACACCGCCGTATTTTCTAACTAGGGCAACTACTTGATCTGATAATTGCCGAATTAATGTTTCATCTTCTGATAGTTTTAAATCTAATGCAGGTCGAACATGGACGCAACCAACATCTACATGACCATACATGGCATAATCTAGTTGATATCCATCTAGTAAAGCTTTAAATTCTCGAATATAGCTGAATAGACAGGAAGGAGGAACAGCCGTATCTTCAATAAAAGCGATCGGTTTGCGGGTTCCTGGGCGATTTCCTAGTAAGCCAGCCCCTTTTTTACGTAATTGCCAGATATTTAGACTCTCTTGTTCATTTTGTGCCAAATAATACCCTTTAGCTTGTTGAGATTCTAGATTGCTAATAAGGTTATTAACCTTGGTTTCTAATTGACTGAGATTGTCTCCTGCCAACTCAACCAAATTAATTGCCTTAGCATCACCGATAAAATCTTTAACGCGATAGTATATTTCATCTCCTTTTGCCAAGGCTAATATTTTCTCATCAATAGTTTCAATCGCGCTTGGTTTAAAGTGTAATAAATTTTCTGCTGCTGCAAGGGCATGGTCAAAACAACTATAGTGAATTGCTACTAACTTTTTATAGTTGGGAATTTTAGTGAGTTTTAGTTTCGCTTCTGTAATAATCGCTAGTGTGCCTTCCGAACCTGCAATAATACGGTTGAGATCGAAAGTAGCTCTATCTACCGTATAAACTTTAGCCAAGTTATAGCCTGTCATAAACCTGGGCATTTTCGGGAAAGTCTGTTCGATGAGTTCTTGTTTAGAAGAGACAATTTGATCAACTTGACGATAAATATTACCTAAACTTCCCGAATCTTGTTTGAATTCCCATAAAGTATTGCTATTAATAGGACGCGATTGCGCTACTGTGCCATCAACTAAAATCCAGTTCAGTTCTAAAATATGATCGCTAGTACGTCCATAAATCCTTGAGCCTTTACCACAAGCATCAGTGTTGATCATTCCTCCTAAAGTAGCGCGACTGCTAGGGGCAACAGAAGGAGCAAAGAATACTCCATAAGGCTGCAAATAACTATTAAGTTGGTCGAGAATTACTCCTGGTTGCACCCTTACCCAACCCTCTTCGAGATTCATCTCTAGAATCTGTTTCATATATTTAGAGCAATCTATAACAATCCCCATTGCAAGAGATTGACCATTTGTTCCTGTACCCCCACCTCTGGGAGAAAAAGTGATTTCTCGATAAGATTCTTGACTAGCTAAACGAAATAAATGCACCAAGTCATCGCTAGTTCGAGGAAAGACAACTCCTTGAGGCAGAATCTGATAAATACTATTATCTGTAGATAAGATTAAACGATTAGCAAAGTCAGCCCTAATTTCTCCTGTAAAGGGAGTTTTAGCCAATTCTGTAAGAAAGGTAGCGTATTTTTCAGTTAACTTCAACTGAAGATTTAGTCTGGGAATCATTATGATAGTTCATTTTTGAGGTTATTCTACAACGACTTAAACACAATTTTATTCTCCATAATTTCCCTCAATCTTTTCTTTATAGTTTCCTTCTTTTGCTAAATTTTCTTTTTGATTCGCAGTCCCTTTTTCTCTCAAAGTAATAATCGCTCTGGCTAATTAAAATTCAGGCTTAAAAGCATCATATTCTGCTTTAACTTATGGAGCAGATAATATTTCCTCCGAAAATCTGCTCCAAATCATCCAAGCGTAGAGACAACCGTGATCGCTATCCCGTTACGACAAAAAAGAGATTCAAGACCGCATTTCCTTACACAGCCTTTTTCTCACAACTTTAGGGCAATGCAGCAGAGGCGATCGCCTGCCTTAAAATTCTACTTAAATCAATCAACTAAAGTAGGGACATAAGTAGGTCGGGATAATTAAACTCGACTAAGTTTACTTTTGTAAAGTAGATTTAACCTATTGATTTATATCAAGTTGAGGCAAGTTTACATTTTGTTACATACTTCAGGTTATTTATGTCTGTCTACTTAAACAATTTACCAATTAACAACTTTTAAACTTTTCACTTCATTAAAATGAGCATCACGGGTTACTAAAATTAAATCATATTGAATGGTAATTGCTGCAATCCAGATATCATTTTCTGGTAAAGGACGACCTTTAATACGTAAACTATTTTTAACTTCTCCATAATAGCGAGATGTTTGAGCATCACAGCTTAAAATCACATTATTAAGCACAAAATTTTCTATTTTAGCTAAATTTTCTGTTACTCTTTGAGACTTATTTGCTCCATAATATAACTCTCCCACGGCAATACTAGGAATAAAAACCTCTTCAGTTTTAGCTAAATGGGTTTTAATATTAGCTTCATCTGCGAAAAGAGCAATGATAATATTAGTATCTAACAAATATTTACCATTCTTGAGCATCAACGACTTCACATCCTTCTAAAATAGCCTTATTCATTAACTGTAAATCTTCTTTATTAATTATTCCGGCAAAGCGATTTAATTGTTCTCCTTTGACTCCTTGAGGTAAAGGATTTAAGTTTTCGATTTCTTTTAAAATTATCTGAGCAATATTATCTTGTTCAGATTCAGGTAGTTTTTTGATTTTAGCAATGGCTTGCTCTAATAAATTTGTCATTATTCCCCCCATTTGGCAGCTCATAATAGCAAATATCTCTACTTTATCGCAGAGGAAAGGATGAGCTATATTCACTCTTTTAATCTAACCTTTTCAACCGATTGGTTCAGTTACGTAGAACGCAACAGAAGCGTTATTTTTGCGTTACGTCCACCGATAATAGCTTTTTCGATTATACAGAAAGCATCGTCTGTGTATCAGTCAACATCTTGTTGTAAGTTAATAGCGATCGCCGAGATAAACCCTTAGAGCATCGCCATCCCATCATGACAAAAAAGAGAATCACGATCTCCTAAAGTGCCAAGTGTCAGAATCGTGAATCTCTAAGGTTAGGTTATCCCTCTTTTGTTACTTTAGGATTAACTTTTGTAAAGCCTTTTTTAGAGTCCTTATTTCCATTGAGATTGGTCAATTGTCAATAGTTTTGCGGTCGCAAAACTAAAAAAGCAAATAAATAATAGAAAAAAACGCTGAGATTCTTATATCGTAGATTTTTCAAGATTAAATTTTTATTTTTTATCCCATAGTGACAAAAGAGGGTTGATAAAGGGTCGAATTTGACCGAATTTATTAATGACTAGCCTATAGGTTGCACGGGCTTTATATTCATCTTCGAGAGCTTCAAGCAAGGCTGATTCTAAATTTTCTAGCATGGTAGATATCTTTTTCCTCTGCGAAGTTGGTCGATTATTGGTGCAGTACCTCTCTTGTTGATCAAGAAGCGTCTAATAGTTCACTTTAACTACCTAGTAAAAATTTAAGCCAAGAGGATAATTGATGATGCCGTTTATATCTTCTAATAGTTAATCCGATTCCAAGGAGGGCAACTATTAATATAATATATATTGATAGAGTTAAAAATAAAGATATATCTGACCAAATTTTAAAAATAATCCACCCTAAAATTACCGAGTGCAAAATATACATAAATAAAGAACACTCTCCCAGAACTTGAAAATATTTATACAAGGGAATATTCTTGGTTAGATCTACTAAAAATAATAAACCTAAAAATAATCCTAAAGCAGTCAGGTTAAAACCAATAACAGGTGGATAAAATAGCTCGCTATATCCTTCTCTTTCATATAAAGCACCAGGATAATAAACCCATAGGCTTAATCCTAAAGCTAATAAAAATAATCCCCAATATAAAAATTCTTTCTGATAATTTAGTTGCCATCTTAATCGACTAACTAAAATACCAAAAAAGGCATATCCTAACCAAGGAAAAATGGGAAACCACCCATCAATTAGCCAATGTCTCAAACTTAATAAGAACCAGGCTAAGTTAATCGTGTTTAAGGCAGATAAATATTTTTCAGCATCAGGATAGGCTGAATATCCTAGGAAATTTTGTAAAATAATCGTCCCCAAAAATATTCCCATTATTAGGATTATACTTTGCCAAGTTTTTAATTGATGTACTCCATAACTTAAAGGGATAGCTAAACCTATTAAATAGAGTACATCTATCGTAGAAAAAGGAATTATATTCCAAATTAGAAGATCAATCAAAGCTCCAATTATGATTAAGATTAATCCTCTTCTTAGGTAATAATTAAAATTATGTTTTTTCTTAAGTCTCGTCAAAGCGACCATCATTCCTGAC
>JASJDB010000058.1 GCA_030065315.1 Xenococcaceae cyanobacterium MO_167.B52
TGTCAATTGGTCGTACTGTCGGGGGTGCATAGTAGCTGCTGTGTATCTAGATAAGTGGCACGGGGCAGAAAGCTCTCAGTCGCGAGATTGGGAAGCTCTCAATTTATTGAGAGAGGAAGTCACTGTCTGGGAAAACCTCTTCTTCTTTGGAGAAAATCGGGAATTTCAATGGGGCTGCGTTCTTTAGGAGTCTCTCTAGCAGGGGTTTTAGATACAGGAGGTTGGGGTAGAGAAGAAAAGATTGGTGATGGTTCAGTTTTTTGCTTAGTTTCTTCTGTAGATGATTCGCTACCATCAAAGCCTGTGGCAATAACAGTAATACGTATTTCTCCTTCCATCCGCTCATCAATTACCGCACCAAAGATAATATTGGCATCATCATCCACCACCTCATAAACACTATCCGCAGCAGCATTAACTTCATGAAGAGTTAGGTCATAGCCTCCAGTGATATTCAGCACCACTCCTTTAGCTCCATGAATTGAAGATTCTAGTAAAGGAGAAGATACGGCGGAACTAGCTGCTTCTCTAGCACGAGATTTACCTGAAGCAATACCAATACCCATTAAAGCTGAACCTGCATCTGCCATTACTGCTTTAACGTCAGCAAAATCAACATTGATTAAGCCTGGAACAGTAATAATATCGGAAATGCCCTGAACCCCTTGTCTGAGAACATCATCTGCCACTTGAAAAGCTTGTTGCACTGGAGTTTCAGGAGAAATCACTGTCAAAAGTTGATTATTGGGAATCACAATCAAAGTATCAACTCGGCTACGAAAAGCGTTAATTCCTTCTTCTGCTTGCTTGGTACGTCTTCTTCCTTCAAAAGAAAAAGGACGAGTTACTACCCCTACAGTTAAACAACCCATTTCCTTGGCAACTTCCGCTGCAATAGGTGCTGCTCCTGTTCCTGTTCCTCCACCCATTCCTGAGGTAATAAATACTAGATCGGTATTTTCTAAAGCATGAGCAATTTCATCCCGTGATTCTTCCGCAGCCTTTTGACCAATAGCAGGATTTCCCCCTGCACCCAAACCCCTGGTAATTTTATGACCGATCTGTAATTTTTGCTCCGCTTGCGCTCGATCTAAGGCTTGAGCATCAGTATTAACTGCCCAAAATTCTATGCCTTCTATTCCGCTTTCGATCATGCGGTTAACGGCGTTACAACCTCCACCGCCTACACCCATCACTTTGATTTTGGCAACATTACTATGAATGATTTTATTACCTCTGCTATCTTCTTTGGGGTTAGTGGGGTATCTTGCTCCATTTTGCTCGTTGTTACTGACAGCCAAAGACAGTCTTGGATCATAGCCTAATTGGTTTCTGGGTAAATTGGAAGAAGACTCAAAAGGGTTGTTGGGAGACATAGTAATTAGAGAGAAATATTTCTTTAGTACTTTGCTATAGCCATCTAATGATAGTAATCATCTAGACCATTATCGTCGATACAAATAAATGCGCCAAAAAGCTTTAAGTTTTTGTAACGATTGGTTGTGTAAATCAATACTTCACTTCTTAGGTTCCAATTGAGCAAAAATTTTGGCTTGCTAAATTTGAAATATTTTGTAGTTGTGGAAAAACTAATCAAACTAGTCGGGATTTCCAGTTGCCTCTTAACTCCTTTAGACTGAGTAAGTGAAAGGTAACATTTAACGGATTGATTGATGACTTTTATTCGCACTTCTAAAATCTGGTCAATATCAGAAAATAAAATTACCCCAGAAAATCTCTATTGGAATCGTCGTAAGTTTCTCAAAACCTTAGTTGGGGCTGGAATCGGAGCCAGTATATTACCTCTTGCAGGATGCCAATCTTCAACTTCTGGTGTGGTCAAATCTGCTTCTCAAACCGCTTTAGAAGCCAGCTTTAATTTGCCAAATATTGCCAATTTTACTAAAAATCCTACATTTTATAAGTTAAAAAGACCGATAACTGAAGAAAAACTAGCAGCACAATACAATAATTTTTATGAATTTGGTGGCACTAAAAAAATTTGGTTGGATGCTCAAAAACTTCCTACTGAAAATTGGAAAGTAGAAGTTACAGGACTAGTAAAAAATCCTCAAACTTACGATATCGATGATTTGAAACAAAAATTTCCTCTAGAGGAGCGGGTATATCGTTTCCGCTGTGTAGAAGCTTGGTCTATGGTGTTACCTTGGATTGGTTTTCCCATGCAGAAATTAATTGCAGCAGTAGAACCGACTTCCCAAGCTAAGTATGTACGGTTTACTTCTTTTTATGATCCTGAAATTACTACAGGACCAGGATTTCATCTTGGTTCTTTACCTTGGCCCTATCAGGAAGGGTTAAGAATTGAGGAAATGGCAAATGAGTTAGCTTTTTTTGCCGTGGGAATTTATGGTCATGATTTACCAAAACAACATGGCGCACCCTTACGCATGGTTATTCCTTGGAAATACGGTTTTAAAGGGGCAAAGTCTATTGTCAAGATTGAGTTTCTTGATAGTCAACCTGCAACTTACTGGAATACTATTAATTCGAGAGAATACGATTTTGAGGCTAATGTTAATCCTAATAAACCCCATCCTCGTTGGTCTCAAGCTACAGAAAAATTTATTAGTAAGGGACCTGATTTGTCTTGGGAAATTAAGGAAACTCTGCCCTACAACGGTTATGGGGAATATGTAGCAAGTTTATATAGTTAGTAGTTAGTAGGGAGTAGAAAAGAAGAAGGAAGGAGTAATAATCTTCTCAGTCTTTCTTCCTTGTCTTCCTTGTCCCCTTGTCCTCCTTGTCACTCCAGTTTTCCCATAGTGCTATAACTAATTTTGTCTATTTAAACTGAGACAAGCTGGCATTTTGGTAATAATGTGCCAGAATTTGATCATAATCTACCCCTTGTTTGGCTAAATGGTAAGCTCCCCACTGGCTTAAACCCAAGCCATGACCAAAGCCTCTCCCAGAAATTTGCAAGGTATTACCTTGAATTGTGATACGAAATAAAGTGCTGCGTAAATCTAGAACTTTCCGTAGTTTTTTTCCGCTCATTTTAGTAGTTCTGCGATCGCCAACTACTTTCATAGTAACTACTCTGCCCCGAGGAGTAGTTTTTTCGGGAATCATGGCTTTGATTCTACCAATTCCTCCCAGTAAGCTACTGACTTGATTCATCCCTAGGGATTTTTGCCATTGAAATACTGGTGAAGTTTGATCATAATCTACTACGCCTCGTAAGTAGGGTAGGGGGGATACCCAAATATCTTCTACATTTTCTGTATGACCTCCAGAGGAAGAGTGAAAAGCAGCCAAAATTACTTTATTGTTGTAGGTCATAATTTGCCCTGCGGTGCTATTTACAGCTTCATGGGTAGTAAGATACTCTGTGTCTAAACCTTTATATACTTGAGTCCCAATAGTAGTATCTACATCATAAAGATTATTAGTTTGAGTTTTTCTTTTATATAAGGCATAGGAACGGGCTGCAACTGCTTGAGCTTTGAGAGCTTCGATGGGCCAACTAGCAACTGCTTCCGCCCCTACTACACTGTATAAATATTTTTCTAAATCTACTTGATTAATGGCAGTAATTTTATTACCTTGGCGCACTAAACGGGTTGTGCCTCGATACCAGCGATCGCCAATCCAGACATAACCATCACCACTAGGCTCGATCATTAATTCTCCTGCCTTAAGACGGTCTAAAATTAGCTGATTACTGCCCATTTTAACCCCTATAGCAGTCATCGGTCTTATTTCTCCAAGTTTCTTTCCTCTGCCATCTTTAACTATTGCGCCAGTGGAGCTACCTACTTTAATATGCTCCACGTTCTTCTTGATTGCTACTCTAAGATCGATCGCTTGACTGGGTAGAATCAGTACTAGCCATAACAACAAAGATAAAAACCAGTTGTTTTGATTTAATAATGTTTTCAGCAAGAGTCCAGGATTAAAACATTTATCGTTTATCATTTATCTTTTAGCTCCCTTAATGATCAATCTTGCATTAGATGCTTTAATAGTGTTTCCCATCATCAACTAATTCGTCAATATAAGCTTGAAATAATTAATTAATTGACTGATGTTGACTATAGCGATTCTCACGGTTATGCAGTACAACCAATGAACAATGAACAATGAACAATGAACAATGAACCAAAAGCTTAAGGCTACTGTACCCCACCAGTACGAGAACTGCTATAAATTACCCCCCTATTTACAACCTGGAGATTTAGCAATTGCGATCGCTCCTAGTGGTGCATTAAAAACAACTGATGCACTACAACAGGGTATTGAAGTTTGGCGTTCTCAAGGGTATCGAGTGGAGTTAGGAGAACATTGGGACAGTCAGGAAGGTTATTTGGCTGGAACAGATATTCAACGCAGACAAGCTTTAGCCTCCGCCTGGAACAACCCTGAATGTAAAGCAATCTTATGTATTAGGGGAGGATATGGCTCGGCAAGACTATTAGAAGATTGGAGTTGGAATCAAGAAGTTACTCCCAAATGGCTCATCGGCTTCTCCGATGTGACTAGTTTATTGTGGAGTTTAGCAACTGTGGGAATTAGAAGTGTCCATGCTCCTGTACTTACTAGCATCGAGAGTGAGCCAGAATGGTCACAACAAAGACTATTTAACTATCTAACTGGTAAATCTCTCCCGACATTAGAGGGTAAAGGCTGGAACGATAAAACAGCGGAAGGATTTTTACTACCAGGTAATCTGACCGTAGCAACTCATTTACTAGGAACTCCTTTACAACCTGAGATGAAAGGGGTAATTTTAGCCCTAGAAGATGTCACAGAATATCCCTATCGCATAGATCGAATGTTAACGAAATGGCGATTAATGGGAGTTTTAAAACAGATTAAAGGTATTGCCTTGGGGCGTTTTAGTCGTTGTGAACCCTATCCAGGAACTAATAGCTGGACAGTAGCAGAAGTATTACGCGATCGCTTAAAAGACTTAGATATTCCTATAGTATCAGAGCTTCCTTTTGGTCATGATGGTGTAAACGCAGCTTTACCAGTAGGACATCCAGTTACACTAGATGCCCTAAAAGGAAAATTAATTTTTCAGAATTGATGGTCGAATGAAGAAATTTTAAATACTGAATCGGTGTTCTAGAGTAATTGTGCCATCGTCAAAGTCAAACAATAAGTGTTTTGAGTCCACTCCAATTAAGGTCAGTATATCATGTTTGCCAAAATCAATCTGAGCTGCACTTACGCCACTATCTAGCGTCACATTCTTGAGGCTGTCGTACTCAGTGAATCCTTCAATTTTCACAACTTCCTTCCTTGCGAAGTCAAAGATAGTGTCTTTTCCGTAACCTGCTTTGAAGATAAAAGTATCCTTGCCAAAGTCACCCCACAGTTCATCGTCTCCGCTACCGCCATCGATGGTATCTCTGCCCCAGCCTCCTAATATAAGATCGTCTCCATCTAAGCCTGAGAGACTATCCTTACCAGTTTTGCCACGGATATAGTCATTGAATTTAGTCCCAGACAGTTCGTCGCGTCGGTATGTTCCTTCGATCTCATTTAGGATGTTGTACGTGACATTTAACGCAAAAGTACCAAAAAGGGATGCATCAAATGACAAAGTATGATCTTGACCTTGAACAAAAGATGGAGTTCCGGTGTCATAAGCGAACCAATAGCCAGCTTGTACTGCTGGTTCTACTATTTGTGGATGTACTCGTTCACCTGTTTCTGGATCTCTTACCCAAGTTTTTGGAGGAATTATATAATTAAAACCACCATCAGGAGATTGTATTCTATAAGGATTTGATAATACTTGAGGTGGACCTGTTTCTGGATCTGGATCTGGGTTCTCTGAAACTGCAGAAACTAAAATTTCGCCGTCAACTTTTAAATCAAAGCCTACTGGAACACTATCAAGTAAATTATTTACTCCGTCACGTGTGTCTTGTTCACTAGGAAATGGTTTATCAAATGCGTCTGGCTCTATTGTATTTATAATTGGAAAGACAAGAACATCTCCTTCTGATATGACTACAGAGCGCACAGGGTTGGCTAAATCAATGCTGGCAGGACTACCTCCCAAGAAGAATATTGGATCTGGAGTAAATATATTTGCTATATTTGCTCTCTCAACTGAACCTCTCTTGCCTCTGGGATCTGTTGTATCGTCTGTTACATAAGGATTCAGATTTTCTGGAAGACCAAAAAAACCTTTCGACCACTTGTCTCCAAGTTGGCTCATTGATTTGCCACTACCGCCAACATTACTCCAATCAGCTGGTTCTATAACACCTGAATCTATAACACTCATATTAAGTCCCTCCTTCCCTTTACTTTATTAATAAAGAGCATATTTCATTATTAATAAATAGCATATTTTATTGCAATAAAATACCAGACAAAAACTTAATAAATTAAAACAATTTCCCACATTTATCACGAATTAAATTGTTAATTTAAAAGGCTATTTTTATGCCAACTTGTAATCTTTAGCCTCATTTTTTAAATTGTGCTTAGTCGAGCAAAATGGGTACTTATCTTGTATTTCTAAATGAAAAATTAACTTTATATTTGCTTTAATAGATGTCAATTGCTATTCTCAGGGGAATTTGAAATTGTTTCTAAATTTTTAAAAATCTAATTTTTTAACTTAATAATAGTGATACAAACAAGAATAATGACGGAAAAATATTGTTAAAATAACTGCTTGTTTAAAAAGCAATAGAAAACAGGCAATAGACAATGTAAGTAAGTAGTTTTGTTGTTGAAAACCTTACTATACTTTCGCAGAAATTCACCCAGAAATCCAAATTCGGATTAATTTGAGGACTATTGCGCTTAAGCTTGAATTAAGTGAAGAGTTTGATTGCCTGTTTATCAGAAAAGCTCACAAACAGTTATCAATCTTTTAAAGTAATATATGGTCTGAATATTTTATCGGCAATGCAATCTCAACGATTGCTCGAAATAATTGCTTTTACTGCACCACTAAAATAACTACCAACAACTGAATGAAACCCAAATACTTTCTACTGTCTTTGTTAATTCTCGAACTATTCGCTAAGACTGCCAATGTTAATGCTCAATCAATAAGCCAAAATAATAGCACCTTTCAACCCTCCACAGAAACGTTCAGCAACTCATTTTTAATAGGACAAAGAAACTCTATAACTGTTCCTACTGGAGAAGGACAAACTATTCAAGATATTGAAATTCGCTTTATAGACAAAGAAGGAAATCCAAAAGAAGGCAAAACCAAACCTCACATTATTCGGCAAGAATTTAAACTGCAACCAGGAGATATTTACAACGCAGAATTAGCTCAATCAGGTTTAGCAGGAGTTAATGAATTAGTTATCGTTAAGCAAGCTACTTTAACTTTAGAGCCAACAGCATCAGCTGATGAAGTAGTTATGGTAGTTACAGTACAAGAAAGAAAGTCATTTTTCTTTAGTTTTGGCTCTACCTTACAACCCCCTACAGCTTTGCAAGGTTCAGCACGACCAGTTACAGTGAACGCAATGTCTAATGCTTCTAGAGGAATAGGCTCTGGAATTCGTTTGGGTGCAACTAATTTGGGACGTAATAATCAGGCAATCACCTTGGGAATCGAAGGAGGAGAAAAGAGATTAGGCTTTGACTTTGACTATCGTAAATTTATCAGAAATGATCGCGGTTATGCAACAAACTTTTTTAACCGTAGAAGCGTTGAACCAGAATTTGATGGCGGAGAAAGGGAAGTAGATTTAATTACCAGTGATGATATTTGGATAGATCGAATAGGGGGAGGGGTTGAGTATTTTCTTCCTATTGCCAAAGAGTTTAAAAGTTCAATTGGGGTCACCTACCAGTTAGTGTCAGTCAGAGACGCTTTATTTTCTGATCAGTTGGTGAATGTTGATGAATTAGGTAATCCTCTGACTTTTAGTGATGATGGACAAGATGGACTGCTGACAGTTACTTTTGTTACTGCTTGGGATCGTCGTAATGAAAATCTTAATCCCACTAAAGGCTATCGCTTATTATTGCAAACGGATCAATCGATTCCTGTAGGGGATGCCAGTATTTCATATAATCGTCTTTCTGGTAACTATACTCATTTTTTTCCTGTAAATTTATTTAAGTTTAGCAAAGGGCAACCGACTTTCTTAATCAATTTTCAGGGAGGAACTATCATCGGCGATTTACCTGGCTACGAAGCTTTTAGTTTGGGTGGTTCTAGTTCCGTTCGGGGTTATGGTAAAGGAGAATTAGGAACAGCACGTAGTTTCATTCAAGCTACAGCCGAGTATCGTTTTCCCATGTTTAGCTTTAATGCGTTTAAAAGAGATGTCGATATTAGAGGAGCACTATTTTTTGACTATGGAACAGATTTAGGTTCTGGAGATACAGTTACAGGAGAACCTGCAATTGTTAGAAATAAGCCTGGAGATGGTTTTGGTTATGGTATAGGGTTACACGGCACTAGTCCCGTTGGTTTAATTAAACTAGAATTTGCTCTTAATGATCAAGGAGATGGTAGAGTTATTTTTCGTTTTGGCGATCGATTTTAACCAACTACTACTAACTACCAACTAGCAACTACTAACTATCTCCACTGGCTAATTAATTAACAGAACACTACTTAACTTTCTTTTAATTCAAAGATTTTTTGAATAATGTCTTCAACAACTTTATCAGGTGTAGATGCGCCAGAAGTGACTCCCACCGTGATTGGACCTTCTGGTAGCCAGTTTTCATCAATTTGAATGCCTTTAATCAAAGGTTTGTGTTCGATAGCATTTTTGGAAAGCAGACGTTCGACGCTATCAATATGATAAGATTTGAACCCTTTTTCAATGGCAATTTCTTGTAGATGGGTAGTATTAGAAGAATTAAACCCACCAATAACAATCATTAATGACAAGTCTTCTTCTACTAAATTCAGCATGGCATCTTGTCTTTCTTGGGTTGCATCACAAATGGTATTAAAGCTCATAAAGTGATTATCAAACTCAACTGGTCCATATTTTTTGAGGAGGGTTTTTTCAAACAGTTTTCCGATTGCTTCTGTTTCACTTTTAAGCATGGTAGTTTGATTAGCAACACCAATTCTTTCTAAATCTATATCTGGATTAAAACCTTGGGAATAGGCATTGTGAAACTTATCTAAAAATTCTGCTTTATCACCACCGTTCAGCATATAGTTACTGACATATTGAGCTTGTGCCATGTTCAATACAATGAGATATTTATTGGCAAAAGAACTAGTAGCAATGGTTTCTTCGTGATTATATTTACCGTGAATAATAGATGTATAATCTTTCTTTTTGTGTTTCTCTACAGAATTCCACACTTTAGATACCCAAGGACAAGTAGTATCCACAATAGTGCATCCTCGATCATTAAGTAGCTGCATTTCTGCCACACTAGCTCCAAAAGCAGGAAGAATTACCACATCTCCGATATTTACTACGGAAAAGTCTTTCTTCCCATCAATAACTTCAATAAAACCTACATTCATTTCTTGTAAACGCTGATTTACTGAAGGGTTATGGATAATTTCATTGGTGATCCAAATTGTTTCTGTAGGGAAATGCTGACGGGTTTCATAAGCCATAGCTACTGCTCTCTCTACACCCCAACAAAAACCAAAGGATTCTGCTAGTTTGATCGTCACTGCTCCTTTTTGGAGAACATAGTTATTGTTACGAATGGTCTGAATTAGGTTACTCTGATACTCGCTATTAAGGGTTTCTGCAACTTCTACCTCGTGACCAAAGCCTTTGCGATGGTATCTATCTGATTGGTTTAGAGAGCGTTTAAAAGCTTTTGTATCCATATTATTTTAATTGAGTGATATTAATTCAAAACTGTTGTGACCAAGAATGTCTTTGATAATTTTAGAATCAATTGTTACACATAAGAGATTGTAAAACTAGGTTGCATCTTCTTGCTGTTGGTAACATAGAGTGTCAAAATTAAGATATATATTAAGAGAAGATAATAAAAGTAGATTCAAACCTCTACCCATCGCTTGTATTAACCCATCTCGATTCAGATTTGCTCAAGTCAAGGAGACTAAATTCAATGACAGTAGAAAACCTTGAGGCTAATGGTATTAACACTCAAGAAGACAATAAAGAGAAAAATGATGAGGGACAAAAAACTCTAGCTCTATCTGTCCCCCATAAAACTCTTTTACCTGGTAATAGACCTATTGAACCAAGCCATTTACAAGTGGTAAGTACTTATTCTTCCGTAGGTTCTGCTCGCCCTGTAACCAAAAGTGATATGCAAATAAGTAGTACTTTGGTTCTATCTGGAAATCGCCCGATAACCATGAGTACTTTACAAGTTAGCGAAACTTACACTGTAATGGGAAATCGCCCCGTTGCTTCTAATGATATTGATGACCCTCTAACTTTAATGGGTTATCTAGACTAGATATAGTCATTTCAATTTAGATTGAGACAACTCTTTATTGCGATGAAAAGGTTTCAGCCGAAGAAGTGTTCCATTGTTATTTGAAATGACTATACTCTAAAAATCAAATTTTAGAATTTCTGTGATGGATTTTATATCCATCATTTTTTTTGGTAATTCTAGGGGAGGAAAATATTAACTACTCAGGTTTTATAAATTATTTTCCCATTATTAATAATATTTTGAATATATTGACTCTTGATTTGACTTTCAGCAACAGAGTAGATAAATTGACTTTGGTAATCTACTGCAATAGAACAATAATATTGATAAAAGTCACTATTGTTATTGAACATTATTTTATTCATACGCTCTGCAAAGTATAAATATATTTGAATATTTAAAGTTTCTATGAAATTAGGATATTCTTCTAATATTGCATCAATAGATACATGAAAAAATTTTAAGTATTCAAGAATTACTGTTAATGTGTCTTTGAAATGTGGTTTTACTAAAAATGGTAAATCTTGCTCCAAAAACTCTTCTAAAGATTTTTCCACCTTAATCTGATGCGTTGAAGTCATATTTCACTAATTTTATTTGAATTTTAACTACTACCCTTGAGCTTATCTATTGAAATTATTATTGAAAACGATCTCGATCACTAGTAAAAAAGTATTTATTATTGAGTTTTGTATCTTGTCGCTGCCGAATGTCGGCTTAATAAATATCAATGTAGTTCTCCAACTTCGGAAATATGCGCTACAACTATTAACTGAGAACGGGTAGCTGGTAGATAACTTATGTGCGGAATAGTTGGATATATTGGGACACAAGCAGCAACGGAAATTTTAATCTCTGGTTTAGAAAGACTAGAATATCGCGGTTATGACTCTGCTGGAATTGCAACTGTCCTAGAAGGAAAGTTGGAGTGCATTAAAGCAAAAGGCAAACTCTACAATCTCAGAGAAAAGCTAGAACATACAGTTAACAGTTCCCAAATTGGCATCGGACATACTCGTTGGGCAACTCATGGTAAACCAGAAGAACATAATGCCCATCCTCATCTGGACTCTAATACTAAAATTGCTGTAGTTCAGAATGGCATCGTTGAAAATTATCGGGAGTTACGAGAAGAATTAAAAAGTAAAGGAATAGAATTTGCCTCTGAAACCGATACAGAAGTAATCCCCCATCTTATATCCCAATATTTAACCGATTCTACCCTAACTTTTTTAGATGCAGTTCAAAAAACTATTTCCCGTTTAGAAGGTGCATTTGCCATAGCCGTAATCAATGCCGATAATCCCTATGAACTTATAGTAGCTCGTCAACAAGCCCCCATTACCCTCGGTTTTGGACAGGGTGAATTTTTCTGTGCTTCTGATGTTACCGCCCTCTTACCTCATACCCGCGCTGTTTTAACTCTAGAAAATGGGGAAATAGCTAGAATGTCGCCTTTAGGAGTAGAAATATATACTTTTACTGGTGAAAGAGTTAGTAGATTTCCCCGTACTCTCGATTGGAATCCTGGACAGGTAGAAAAACAGGGTTTCCGTCACTATATGCTTAAAGAAATCCACGAACAACCAGGAGTGGTACGCAGTAGTTTAGAAACCTATCTTAATCCCAATTGGCACGCCGATGAAAATCCCGACTTTAGCCCCATTAACTTGGGTTTATCCTCCCAACTCTACGACAACATCGACTATATTCAAATAGTAGCTTGCGGTACAAGTTGGCACGCTGGTTTAATTGGGAAATATCTTTTAGAACAACTTGCAGGCATTCCTACTACTATCGATTATGCTTCCGAGTATCGCTATTCCCCTAAACCCGTAATTCCTCATACCCTAACCATTGGTGTTACCCAATCAGGAGAAACCGCCGATACTATAGCTGCACTAGAAATGGAACACGCCAGACGCAGTAAACTAGATAGTAAATTTCAAGCACAACTTCTCGCTATTACTAACCGCCCTGAGAGTACTATCGGACAACTCTGCAACCATATCATTAACACTCAAGCAGGAATTGAAATCGGTGTTGCTGCTACTAAAACCTTTATCGCTCAAGTACTAGGCTTTTACTATCTCGCCCTAGACCTAGCTTATCATCGTAAAACCCTATCAAATGAACGGCTTACCGAAATTATCGACGGATTGCGCCAGATACCCGATAGTATCGAAAAAACTCTCGAAACACAAGATCACGCGATCGAAGAATTGGCACACGAATTTACCCAAGAAACGGAAGACTTTATCTTTATTGGGCGTGGTATCAACTTCCCCATCGCCCTAGAAGGTGCATTAAAACTCAAGGAAATCTCTTACATCCATGCAGAGGCATATCCCGCAGGCGAAATGAAACATGGTCCCATTGCCCTATTAGATCATAAAGTACCAGTGGTAGCTGTCGCAATGCCTGGAAGCGTCTATGAAAAGGTAATATCCAATGCCCAAGAAGCTAAAGCTAGGGATGCAAGACTTATTGGGGTAACATCAGCGATGAATGCTCAAGAAGCAGCACATACTTTTAATGATGTGTTAACTGTACCAGAGGTGGAAGAATTGTTATCGCCTATCCTAGCGGTGATCCCTTTGCAACTATTGTCTTACCATATCGCTGCTATTAAAGGGTTAGATGTAGATCAGCCCAGAAATTTGGCGAAAAGTGTTACTGTTGAATAACAAGTAAATTTATTAAAGATTTCTTCATTTCTTATGCCACGGGTAAGCCTAAACTATATCGCAATAGACCCAGAATATTGTAGTGGTAAACCTCGTATTACTGGAACTAGAATGCCTGTAGCAACTATCGCTCAATTGTATCTAGAAATGGGAGAAAGTCTAGAAGAGATCGCCTTAGAATATGATTTAACTAAAGCAGCAGTTTATGCAGCTATGGCATACTACTATGACCATAAAGCGGAGATTGATCGTCAAACAGCAGAATCGAGAGCTTGGGTTGAAGAGATAAAAAAGAATACTCCAGAATCTCCTTTAGCAGCCAGACTTAAAACAATTCGTGATGAACGATAAAATTAAGTTTCATTTGGACGAACATGTTAAATCAGCTATTGCTCGTGAATTACGTCGTCGAGGTATAGATGTTACGACTACTGTTGAAGTAGGATTGCGAACCAAAACTGATGAGGAACAATTAGAGTTTATTCGCCAAGAAAAAAGAGTGATTTTTACCCAAGATGATGATTTTCTGAAAATTGCCTCTCAAACAATCAATCATCCTGGTATTGTCTATTGTCGTCAGGGTACTCGTTCTATTGGAGAAATTGTAGAAAGTTTAGCTTTAATTTATGAAGTTTATTCTCCTGAAGATATCCAAGGCACGGTAGAGTTTATTTGAAGCGATCTCTATTTTGCTTAATCTTCTACATCAGTAAGACCAATTTCAATTAAGTATCTAGCACCTTAATTTACTTCTTCTTGATAAAAGTCTTATCCAATCATATGGCATCTAGTAAAAAGTTAGATGTAGATAAACCTCATAATTTGGCAAAAAGTGTAACTTTTGAATACTTACAAATGAATGTCAAATAATCAATACTTGTTAATTCTGGCTTGTTCCCAACGAAAACTACATAATAAAGAACTTTTGCCAGCAATAGAAAGATATGATGGTGGCAGTTTTAGCCTACATTCAGCAGGTTGACTGAAAGATGAGATATTTATTGAAAGTATTTCAATTTCATCCATTGAAACAGAATCAACCTATGGAAATCGATGTTCAAGACATTGACCATCTCGGAATCATTGCAGGTATAGTAGATGAAATCGGCATTGTCGAAATTATCAATCGCTTGCTGGGAACTCATCCCCTAGAAGAAGTTAGTGCGGGGCATGTAGTCAAAGCCCTAATTCTCAATTGCTTAGGCTTCCTGACAGCACCATTGTATCTGTTTAGCCAATTTTTCGTGGGTAAAGCTA
Source organism: Xenococcaceae cyanobacterium MO_167.B52 (assembly GCA_030065315.1). Lineage (GTDB taxonomy): Bacteria > Cyanobacteriota > Cyanobacteriia > Cyanobacteriales > Xenococcaceae > JASJCP01. The sequence continues at coordinate 14,310 of JASJDB010000058.1, forward strand.
CAGAACACTTGATTGGTGAGGGAGTCAAACCAGAACATCTCAATGATAGTCGCATCGGTCGAGTCCTCGACCAGCTCTATAAGAAAGGATTAACTTCTATATTCGTAGAGATCGCTTTGGCTGTGGTGAAACGGTTCGGAGTGAACACCAAGCAAGTACATCTCGCGCTTCAGCAGTTTCTGTGTACAGGGAGAATACCTCAATTCTGAACCAGAGAATGAGGAAGGGACAACTGCGCCTAGCTCCTCTTCCAATGAAACCCAGGAATCAGAGGAACCCATTCCGATTGAGATTACCCACGGTTATTCGAGAGATCATCGTCCTGACCTAAAACAGTTTACCTTAGATCTGATCACTAGCGGAGATGGGGATGTGCCATTGTATTTACGAGTGGGGAATGGCAACGATGCTGACCAAGCTGTATTTACTGAAGTGATTGCCGAATTTCGTGCCTCTGTGGAAAGCAGCCCCACCTGAAGTCTATGTAGCTGATGCAGCCCTTTACAGCGAAGAAAACCTAAAAGCGTTAGGAGAGACGCCTTGGATTAGTCGTGTTACGGCATGCATTGCCGAGGCTCAACAATTGATGCAAACCCTACCGTCAGAGATGTTCACCGTCACTGCCTTGGGCAACTACGTCATCGCCGAAGTCTGTAGCACTTACGCGGGAGTTCAGCAGCGCTGGTTGGTGGTCCAAAGCGAGTCACGGAAACAAGCTGACCTCAAGCAATTGGACAAGCGCATCGCCAAAGCACGAACCAAGAAAGCCAAAGCACTTAAAAACCTCAGTGCTCATCCCTTCGCTTGTGAGACTGATGCCCTAGATGCCGCCAAGCTCTTCGCGAAAAAGCTGAAGTATCATCGCTTGACTAACATTGGGGTACAATTGAAGCCTCACTACGCTCATCCTGGTCGTCCCCTTAAAGGCGAGTCACCACAACGTTACACTTATCATCTTCAAGCGGCTTTAGTCCTTGATGAAGCAGCGGTTAACCTCCTACGAAATCAAGCAGGACGATTCATTTTGGCGACTAACTTGCTCGATGATGGGCTCTGGTCGAATGAGACCATTCTTCAAGAATACAAAAATCAGCAATCTTGTGAACGGGGCTTTCGATTCCTCAAAGACCCCCTATTTTTTGCCTCTCGGATGTTTGTCAAGTTACCTCAGCGGGTAGCTGCCCTAGCCATGATTATGGGCTTATGTTTACTAGTCTACAGCATCGGACAAGGACAACTTCGTTCCTCTTTAGCCGAGGCTCATGAAACTATTCCCAATCAACGGGGTAAGCCCACAGAGCGACCAACACTTCGGTGGGTGCTGCAATGTTTTCAGTCCGTGCATTTGGTGTGGGTGTCGGGTCGAAAGTGGTCGATTAAGTTGACAGATACACAAAGGCACATTTTGCCCTTCCTCGGTTCAGCCTGTCAAAAATATTATTTCCTCTGTTAAGAAACCTGCTGAATCTAGGTTGAATATACAGACGAGAATAGAAATAGACAATGCCTACAATCCCCAGCCGAAGCTTGTCAAAATGTTCAATACATAATTGATGAACTATATCCTTTTACCATTTCCAAGATTGTGAATCGTGGATTTTTTTCTAATCAAGAACAGCATATCCTTATTGAAACTTTTAAAGAGCTAACACAAGAAAAATCCCTAAAGGAACAAGAGATATTAGATAAAGCCGAACAAAATAATCAATTAAATAAAAACAAAAAAGAGATTGAAAATAATATTAATGAATGTAACCAAAAGATACTAGAAAAATTTCAGATATATATACAGAAGAAACCCAAAATTACAAAGAAAACTAAAAAACTATGCGATCAAATTATCAATTTAGTTGAAATAAGCGAGCATAATTATCGCTTGGAGCAAGTGCGTCATTATATAGAACAGAAGATTTTGAAATTACTAAAAACATAAAGCTTTTTCTCAAACTCAATTTAAATAACCTATTGAAAGAGCTTTATCTTTAGTATTTGCACCTGTTACTTTTTTCTATTTTGTAACGCCCACATCCTATCTCCAAAATTAAATCTCTTCTGGTAATTTTGGTTTAAATCCTGCTAATTAATTAGGTTTGGGCAATATTTCTATTGGCTCTAAAACATCAATAGTAATTGGATCGATATTGTTTATCTCATTTTCTTCAGTAAGATATTCTTGAGTACTAGGATTATTAGATTTTAATGGTTGTACTATTATGGAATAAGATTTTGTTTCTCCTATTTGATTTGTTGCTTTTAAGGTTAGGGTTTGACGTTGAGTATCTGAAGGTAAACTATAGTTAAATGAACCATTTGTTGGTTTTTTTACGCCAATGGGGAGTAACTCTACATTCAGGTCATTTCCTCCTTGAACTAACCAAGTTAATTTTACAAATGAGGGAACTCCTGATTTATGAGGATAAAGATAAGTAGAACCAGATTTTAGCTGTTGACCGTTAATTTTAAAATAAGCAATTTCAAATGGTTTGGGCTTGATTTCTACAGTGTTACTAGTTTGAACTATTTTTTCTGATGTTTGTTGTTTAGGGACAATTTTTAATTCAAAAGTGTAGTTTCCTACTGGTAGAAAACCTACTTTTACATTGTCACAATATAGTAATTTTTGCTCTTCTTTGAATGTCGGACAAATTTGCTTAATTTGTTCGGGAAAGTTATAATTGGCTATTTTTCTTGATGATCCAGTTTGAGAAATTGAGTTGATTTTTATCGATTTTATTTGGTTGGGGTTAAGAATATTCCAGCTTAATAAAATTGGTTCTTCTCCTTGTCGATAACTTATGTGAGGAGCTACAAAATCTTGGATTACTGGTAAGGGTTCTGGCTCGATAGAAATAGTATTTTTGACAGCAATGGTATCTGATGGTTCTTGGGAATTATTATTAGCAAATAATTCAATTTCAAATTTGTGATTACCTGTAGGAACAAACGCATCATTGATTGTCCAAGTACATTCTTGAGTATTACTATCTATAGCTACACAATACAGCCTATCTTTTCTTCTATTGGGATTGGTTGGTTCTAGTTTATTGGTAGTCTCAGAAATAATATAAGGATAGGCTTCAACTTTTCCATCACTACTTTTACGCAAGACATTAAGTCGTTTTAGTCTGTCGAATTGGGTTATTTCCCATTTAAAACTAATGTCTTCTGGGTTGGCTTTTTCGTAA